>CAMYZS010000010.1 GCA_947303945.1 uncultured Candidatus Saccharibacteria bacterium
TGCTATACGCCATGTATGCATGCTTGTATGCGTGTTTGTGTGCGTGTGTGAGCACGTGCTATACGCCATGTATGCATGCTTGTATGCGTGTTTGTGTGCGTGTGTGAGCACATGTTCACACGTGTTATGTACACCCTTTATTCAAGGCTGGGGTATAAACTCAAGACTTTTTAAGCCCGTTTATAATGCCCCGTGAATCTTTTTTTAGCAGATGTACCATGTATGTATGCTTGTGTGCACATTTGCGTGTGCTAATACGTGCTATGTACCGCGTTTGTGTGCGTGTGTTTGTATGTGTTTGTATGTGTGAGCACGTATTATGTACACCCTTTATTCAAGGCTGGGGTATAAACTCAAGACTTTTTAAGCCCGTTTATAATGCCCCGTGAATCTTTTTTTTAGCAGACATGTGCCCTTTATTTTAGGGGGGGTATAAATTCAAGACTTTTATGCAGTCAAAGGAACTTTTAATTTTACAAAAGACACACCTTCACGGCCCGTTAGATTAAATTCCACTATTTCATCTATAGCTCTCTCAACTTCAAGTAGATAATCAAGATCCGTCATCTCAGAAGAAACATTCGCAATTCTTGCTAAATACGCGCACGAATTATAGCCTCTAGCTACATCTTCGGCATACCATTTATCAAAATCTTCAAACGGACTATACGGATTATCCGACGTCGTAAGGGCCACGGTATAATTATATTTATCAATCATTATTTTACGCCTCCCTTATCAGACATATTTTAGCAAAGTACTAACTGAGATACCTAAAGATTTAGCAACCTCTTCATTCGTGTATCCACGGTTTAATCTCATTTTCGCTTTAGCTATTTTATCGGCAGTCATTCCTTTATTGCTTCTTGGAGTAAATGCCGCTTTTAACTGATCCGCGTCAGCATGTTGAAGAAGCTTTTCGAGCCTATTTGTTGAAATTGCGCCGGCATTTATAGCTTCAACTTCTTCATCTGTAAAAGTTACTCGTTGCTTTTTAGCGCCCACTTGTTCACGAGCACTGACTAATAATTGATTCTTTTTCTTTTTCTTATAATCTTTATCGTCTTTTAATTCTGGATTATCTTTAACCATGGCTACCCATTTAGCATTCGCTATTGCTTGCGCTTGTCTTTCATAAGGAGCATTTTTTTCTGCTATAGCTAATTTATTCATTAAAGAATCTACTTGAGGTGCATATTTTAAAGTAGCAGCTTTATTAACTTTTTGAGGCTTAATGGCGACGTATTCTTTTCTAGACCTATTGCCCAAACTTTTTAAAGAATTAGCGTACGATGCGTATACTTCTTCCATTGGTAAACCCGATGAAAGCTCTCTAGCATCCGTTGCTTCATACATTTTAGTGGACTTGGTTGTCCGATCCGTCAAAACTTCTTTGATACTTCCGTCTTTTTGTTTAACCTTCTTCACATATTGTTCTGGTTTTTCTTTAAAAATTTTCTCACCAGTTTGTTCATTTATATAATATTTTGTCGATCTATGCGGGACTGTGGCTTGACTTGATGCTCGGGATAAAAGCGTCGATACTCCTCCGCCTCCCTGATAGTCTTTTTTCAATTGCGAAATCCCATTTACTTCTTCTGATAATTTATAATTCAAATTATGTTTCGCAGCATCTATAACAACCATAGAATGTTTAACTGCTCTTGTTAACTCTTCATCGGTAGCCCCTTTGAGTGTCATATCATTAATTAGATTTGATATTATACCCATCTCCGTTTGCTCTTTATGGCCTCCTTTTTTCCCCATGGAAGCCATACCTTCTACACCCGGAAATTCAGCTTTAGGATCAAAGTTGATTAACCCCTCAAGCGGCGCTTTAGTTTTGATTTTTAAACCTTTTGTCGGAATGACTATTGCCGTGTCCCCATCGAAATCTGCTCCAGACAACTGAGCTGCCGTAGTGGGGTGAATTCCAACAGCGTCCTTAGCATTTTCAAATAAACGTTTTGCATCCTTGTTTTTATTATTAACGATCAGCCGTGGTATTTCAAATGTTCCTCCGTGGGGGTAACGGACCAAAACAATTTCCTCACCATTCTCATAATTCGGCGCATATACTTCACCAGGTTTAATGCTTTTTAAAGGAAGTAAAACCGATGTTGTCTGACGTGGAAGAGATGCAGCTTTCAAATGAACTGCCGCAGAATCACAATCATCCCCAAAAGAATAAAGTAAATGCTTTTTAACTATAGGATTTGTTAACTGCATGATGTCATCATATTCATCTTGCTTTGCCATCAAAGATTTATCAAGCTGTCTTTTAGCCAAGCTTGTATCTTGTTTTGAAAGGAATTGGGATGCTAAATTTCTAGACCATTCAGTCCAATCTCCTTCTTCTCTAATAATATTTAAATATCCCTTTCTTCCAGCAGGGCCCTCTTTTATTGACGCGCCAAATGGATTTTCAGGATCATCTTTCTGTGGTTTTAAACAGTCAAGTTTGGAATGAGATTTATCTTTGTTCGTATTAAATCTTATATCAATACCATCTGGCAAATCGTCAGCATAAATGGCCATCCCTTTCAAATAATGCGTACCGTCAACTCCTATGCGTACTTGTGCGTATCTAGCTTTTCCTAAATCCAAATCTTTAACGCCTCTACGTAGTTCTATCACACCATCCATATCAGTACCACCATCTTCAGCATAACGAATGGCAACTCTTTTAGATGAAATATTTTTTATAGGACGCTTTTCAAAAGTTTTTCCTCCATCTTCAGATGTTTCGTCAATCATTTTAATATTATGCCGGTTTTGCCATACTTCTTTGGCTGTTGTGCCAGGCGGGGCAAGAACTCTAACGTTTGTGTATTTACCAGTACCAACCTGCTGTATGGGGACCGTTTGTACAGTATAGCCTTCCATCTTTAAAATATTAACAGATTTCTTCAAGGCATCCTGCGTCACTCCCAATTGATGTTCAATCCCAGCAGACGTATCGATAAAGCCTTTTTCTTTGACGGCTCTTTTTAATGCCTCCGCGGTTGAATGCATAGAAAGCATTCTTTCTTTTCGAGAAGGATCGAGATATGACACGACAGTAGATACTGGAGTATGCATCCTTTCTGCAATGGCCGGCAAGGACATACCTTTATTCCGCAATGTATTAGCAGTGTTTGAATTTCTAAGCCAATCTCTTTTCTGTTCCAAAGCAAGCTTAGCGCGATATTCATCGATTTTTAAGCCGTTAGCTTCGGCTCTTTGCTTTTCTGTCATACCTTGCTTTTTATACTCCAGTTCTCGTTGTCTCCAACTTTTAGAACGCTGCGGATTTTCCCCTGATCCCCAAGGATAACGACCGGAATGCCGCGGCGTACCATAATGCTTTAATTCATCATCCATCATATATTATCACCCATCTTTTCTAATATTTCGGAAAAATCACGTATTTTGTTCATAATATCACGAATATCTTCAGCTGAACAATCAGCTTGTATTATTTCATCCGACTGATATATCCGTAAATCGAAATCTATCGATTCTGGATTATAATTATACTCTAAGCAAAATAACGCAGCATATATCATTAATTGCTCTACATGCGCAGGGGTTATGCCCGTTTTTAAATCAAATATTCGTAACATTCTAGTTTTTTCGTCGAACATTATAGCATCTGCTGTGCCAAAACAAACAGGCGAATAATATAATATTTGTTCCGACTCCATGCGATATCCAATTGCATCATTCACAAACGAGTTAAAAGTCTTTTTACTTTTAGCGGCTTTCACATTGTTTTTTATCATATCTGATGCTAATTTATGTAGCCTCGTGCCTTGCTCTTGTGCCTGGGCATTTAAATATGCCGCCTTTACTTTTGTAGAATCATATCTAACCCATGAATATTTACTAGCACTTAAAAAAGCATGTTTTCCTTCAAGCGCATAATGCTTGTTGAAGTTCATACAATACCTCCTCTTCACATTCAGGATATATAAAACTTGCATACGACATTCGGTTTAAATATTTAACCCAATAATCTTGATTTGGTTGGTGATGTGCTCGACCAGATCTTTTAACTTCCAACATGGCCCAACGGTCACCATTTAAAATTAATAAATCCGGCAAACCCTGTTGATCATCAATTTTTAATATTATACATGATGGTATCATTTTTCGTATCTCTTTTTTTAAATATGCTTGATATTTATTTTCTTTTATCATAAGAGATACCCCTTTCGATAATAAAAATGAGAGAGAATGCTATAAAAATAAGCCACATTCTCCCTCTCTATTATAACCCATGTTTTTTTCGTGAAACTTATTAACATCCAGGTCGTAAATATAGTTCATCCGGCCTAGCATATCTAAACGTAAAACCTTTATGAGTTTTTCTCAATCCACGCAAGCACAGCAAAATATCACCTTTGTGTCCATGAATTGCTTTTGCCGCGTCTGCATAGCTATCATACATTCTTCCAGTTTCATTTATGATTACCGGCATATGATTTATTGGCCGACCTGGGTTTCTGTATGCTTTTTTTCTTTTTTTAACTTTTTTTATATTGTCACTGCGTCCCAATTAATATCCCTCCGAACAAATAAATTTAGTTTCATTAAAACGTTCTTTCCGTTTTAAACATAATCGTATACCTCTATCCAAAGGCGAATTTGATATCAGATGATAATATACCAAATCCTCATATGATGTATTTAATCTATCAACACGCCCTTTTGCTTGCGTCAAAATTTTATAGCTATACGTTTGGCTATAAAATATAATAGTGTTTGTCGATGTGCATTCCCAACCTTCAGCGCCAGCAGAGTATTGAACTATGTATACATTATTTTTATTACTGAGATCTAACGGTTCCTGATGTTTTTGTCCATTCCATTGTGTATAATTTATACCCGCATCTTCGCAAACTTGTTTTATAATATTCAATTCGTATGTATAATTATAAAATATAATGGCGCCGACCGTCAACGTTGTCAATATATTAAATAATGCATCTATTCTTGAACTATCACTATTTATAATTTTTCGGGCGGCGTACATCATGCTTGATATATTATCAAATGGTTTATTATTAAAAACGTCCCATTTGCTCCGCATAATTGTTAAATATGAATCTTTATCGTAATTTACATCTATAAATATATCGTGCGGCTTAGTGACTTTATGGAATTCCATTTTTACAGTAATGTCATCACGAATTTTATAAAGTTTTCGAACATTTACATAATGATCAATTATTGGGAATTTAGCAAATCTTTTGTATACCACATGCTGATGAATAAAGTCACTTCGATTCTTATAAAATCCATTTGCAATCATTATGGGGACGTAGTCCATCCACGTGTCACCAGGGGTAGCCGTTAATAATATCCATTCATTGCTCTTCGATATCATTAAAAATGATTTAGACCAAGAACCTTTACCGGGAACTCGTTGCTCGTCGAAAATAAAGAATGCATGTTTTTCTTTTATATATTTCGAAATATTATTCCACGAATCTATAATGATATCGTCTTTATTCACGTCTAATAAAAATGGCGCCAATTCATTTTCCCATTCTTTTGAATCTCGTTTTTTAGCAGTGGTTATTATTATTAATTTAACAAACCGCTTTGGTATTTCAAATGGCTCCAATGAGCCACCACAAACTTTTTCAAAATAATATGCAAGAGCCGTTCTACTTTTACCAGTACCGACCCCACCCAAAAGGATGGAGCCGTTCTGGATTTTAGAAAGTGCTTCTTGCTGATGTTTATACAGCATAGAAATATCACTCCTCATCGAATGGTGGATCATCGTCAAAATTGTACTTATCAGCAAATGCATCTTTATGGATTGTGAAATATCCGGTCTTCAAATATGCTTTTACCTTACCCGGTTCCCATTCGCGGCCGCGAATGATCAAATCAACGGATTCTAATTCGGCATAATCCAAAGATGCAACCGTTGTTTCATCCAAATATGTTTTCTTTCTGTCGGTCACCATGACAATTGTTGGTGATATGCGTCCATATCTAACCGCCACTGAAACGTATGGTATTATTTCATCAGAATCTCTTACAGAACGGATTCTGATGTTCCAGCCGCGGTCTTTCAGCTCATCTGCTACATCTATGTTATCGATATCGACACAAAAATTTCTGATGCCTTTTTCGTTGTACTTACGCTCAACACCGGCAAAATTTCTCCAACGAATTTTTGCGTCCTCTACTACCAAATTTCCTCTTTCATCAATTGTAAATTTACTCATAATAAATATCTCCTTTTTAATTAATAAATTCTTCAGTACTCATATTTGATTTAGATGCCTGCTCATCGATGGATGCTAAGGCATCATCCACCAAACTTTTATAATATGAAATATCAATTTCATCCAGCCGCGATTCAACCATGGAACTTTCTTTCCAGCGATAGCCTTTGGTACCAACCACAGCCGAATATTTACCATCTTTTTCTCTCAAGAGCTCTCCGCCGCCCGTTCCAGATTTAACCGGAGTAAATAAACCAACTCTACCGACAAACACGTATTCATGCTCATCTTCTGGTAATGTTTCATTAAAATCCAAATACATAGCGGTTGTTACAGATTTCGTTTCACACATATCTTTAAACTCTATATCTTCGTGGCTAAATAGTGTTTTAAATACATATGGAACTTGAAACTGTGTACCCGTAGCAGACCAATGACCATCTTCTGACTTAGCAACATATACGGCATCATTAACCAGGCACATTTTTTCATAGGTATCTTCGTGCTCAAAAATATAACCATATTGCTTTCCATAATCATACACAAACTGTATGATTTCAGGGGTTGCATTTGGAATTTTTATAGAATCCGTTTTTATATGAGCAACTGTAAAACCTCGATCTTGTACTTCATGCTTAAGATTTATCATAAATAATGCACCTCTTTTAGCGACTATGTTATCAACATTTCGCTCATCTTTAAATGGATTTGTGAATTTTGCTGATGTATATCCATATATAGAATTAATAACTATTTTAAGTGCTTGTGATAGATCTTTGGCTTCTGCTTCATCGGTTAAAAATATAGCTAATTTACCGTCTAATATCTTTTTTGCAGATTCATAATCTTTGTGCTTGATAAATATACGTGCTTGCTTAATTTCACTAAACCGTTTTGTATAATCACCAAATAGATTTAATTGCTCTATACTAGTTGGATGCATGCTTGCTATATCGAGAAGAGCTACATTTTGATAAATACCGGGTTCTGCATAAACATACCCGCCCTCTTTCGGATCTTCACCTCTATACATAGAATGTCCATTTTTAAATTCATAACCTGGAAACATCTCGGACAAATCAGTATAATTAAGTTTTGGGTGCTTTTCATTACCAAATATAATTTTAGTCGCGTGCATTCTAGTTGACGCATTGGGCGTTAGTCCAGATAATACTGATAATATCAAACGAGCTTTAAAGTCGGCGACTCTGTTGTAAAACACAGCTTCAGTTGCCCTGACATCATTCGCACAATAATCGGCTACTTCAGCCCAATGTGTTTCATCCAGTGGCTCATCCCAAGGATAAGCATTCTCTTGGTGATTTATGCCTAATTCTATTTCCCATTTTTTTAAAGATTGTTTCTTACTACAAAAATCATATACATCGGTATATGATATATTATACGCATCCGCAATTGTTGAATTAGGCGAACCACTTATTATCCTTTTAGATAACGAATATAATGATTCATTATCATACCCTAGAAGCCAGGCATACAAAATATGATTATCATACTTACGGTTATTAAAACCAACCAGTGGTAACGACATTAACTCCTCTATTTGTTCTCTTGTTGGATTTATCCATCGATACACTATATCTTCTTTCTCATATTTCCAACAAACAATAAATACATTAGAAAAAACTTCAACATCGAAAAACACCATTTTAAATTTATCATCATTTGCCATCTTTGGAGAATCGACTTCTTTATCAATTTCATCTTCATCCGATGAGAATGGCATTTTCGTAAACATCTCAATGCAATATTTAGAATTGTTAGTGGAGTTTGATGCAAAGTATAATACATTCGGCTTTAAATCCATTAAATTATATTTCATGCCGCTATCGTGCGCCTGAGTTAATAAATAGTAAATATAATCAATACTCGGTTTGGTTGCATTATGATAACCTTTATTCAGATTTTTTACAACCATTGCTCGGAGCATTTTTTCATTTTTTAAACGAAAATCATTTAACATTTTCTTTTTCTCCTTGTACGGTAAGCCACCAGAAATATGACAAATATCCAAATCATTACAAATCGTTCGTTTACGTCGCAATGAAGCTAATCCGCGATACACTTTGACTTCTATACCCGGAGCAAATACGGGAGATAATAATTCAACATCACCATCATAAATATAATGCAGATGTAATCCTTGCCCACTTTTAGATGCTTCGGCATAAGTAGGATAAAAACCGTATTTTGCAGCAGCCTCAATATTCGCTGATAGATTTTTATTTCCGTCCTTATCTTTAAGATCAAAATCAATAACAATATGGTTTTTAGGAATTCTAACAAAATGCAATTTCGAAGTATCTATATCGCTTAATGTAGTTTTGACCTTGTCCCATTTATGCATTGGGTGTTCCTCATCATTTGCGTATTGCGCCGTACAATCATGACAAATATCATCAAACAAACTATGGCCTTCCGTCAGATTGAGCCAACTTGGAATATCCACAACGGTTTTAATATTTTCAACTAATTCTGGGGGGCTAAATCCTTCAAACTTTTCAAATATAAAACCGTCATAATAATTAGTAACATTTGTCCCATCGGGCATTCTCTTTTGATCATAATGATTAAGAAAATATCCTTTTAATTCGGTTTTAAATACTCTTTTATTAAATGGATAATTTATTTTGGCTTCATCAACATAGTCTTTATATGCGGACCAAGCTGCTTTCAGAGAAGTTCCTTGACAAAATATCTCTTTCATCTCAAACATAAAATTATAAAAGTCATTCGTCTCTTCAAACATCTCTTTCGGTCTGTATGCATCATAATAAGACGGACCCAAATCCTCAAACACAGTTAAGCAATAATGCGCGATAGCTCCAAGTTCAGACTTAACGCCTTTGAATATTTTGTTATATTCAGACCTGCTTAGTTTTTCACCAGTTGGATACACATCTATCAAACGTCTTAGAAGTCCACTTTTAGTATTTGTTATTCGGACAGGAGAATTTGAAGCCATAAATAAAAATGTTTCGAATTTGGCTTTATACTTGCTTTTGAATTTTTCGTTTATAGTCATTGTCTCATGAGACACTAGACTATTTAACAAGGTGTTATCTTCTATCCTACTCAAATCACCGTCATGCTGTATAGCAACTAGCGGATCCGTTTTAAATTGCTCGAGCGCAAATGAATTATTAGATGCCGTTAATTCCTTGGCATTGAACGGAACCCAATAGCCATCAAATAACATTTGTATTATGTTCAGTACTGTACTTTTACCCGTACCAGCATCGCCATATAGCACTAAAAACTTTTGCAATTTTTTAGAAGCGCCATTAATGATAGACCCGATTGCCCATTCTATTTTTTGACGATTGTCTTCAGAATACAAAGTAGACATCAGTTGATCATAATTATATAATTCGCCTTTTGCGATATTATATGGCAATGAAAATGAAGCATAATCTGTTTTCTTTAAATCATCATTAGAAAATATAATTTTAGCATTTAGCTTATGATAATTATCAGGAAGAGACTTTACGTATTTCTGCCATTCAGTCCATTTATTTGAGCTGAAGTTTGATAAATATAATCCGGTACATGGTGTTTCAGAATTACTATATTTTTCGACTTCCTTTGCTATTGCTTCGTCGATCATGTCAGCAACCCGACATTCATCAGTAGACCAAATATTATTTTGCTCGTCCCATACAGCATAAAAAGATTTTCCTCTAACCATTAGGTCTTTTAAACGCGGTCGCACCACAAATTCAGGTCCGATGTACAGTTGCCCCTTTACAAACTTTTTTACAATTTTTACAAAATCCGTTTTTGTCACTCTCCTTTCCTATTTTTATGGTTTGTAGGATTGTAGGATTTTTTTGCATGATTTCTATTAATATATATAAATTTTTTCTATAGGTTAATATAAAAATAAAATCCTACAATCCTACAAAGTGCCCAAAAACCGCATTATAAAGCCATTTTTTGCACTTTCAAAAATCCTACAAAAATCCTACATGTAGGAAAAAAAATCCTACAAATCCACAAAATAGACATCAGAAAGGTACCATTGGAACTGATACCACAATTCTAAAGTCCTACAACTTGTATTTTTCCTACAATATACATCACTTGGAAACATGCTTCCGGTACCGTCAAAATCGTAGTCTCTTAGCAAAAATATATCAATTTTGTCATCAATATCTTGCTCAACACCAGGCTCAAAAATATGTATATCTGGAACCCTGATCCTCAAATTTTCCATGCAAAGCCAGAACCATTCCCCGGCATTATATACATCAGAGCCTACAAAATTTTCTCCTTTTATACACATGACAAGAATGGCTTCAAGTACGCTAGGCCGTCTTTTTAATAGAATACGCCCCTTATAATCTTCAACTGAATAATCTTCGTCCGGTACTGCCGATTCATTCAAATATGTTTTTATGAAGTCTCGAACGTCATGTATTCTATTAACATCCCGTGGCGCCAATTCCTCATCAAAAGTGAATTCTTTTTTAAAAAGTTTCCATAGCAAATATGAGTATCGTCTAGCGTCAGGTATCTTATCTAGAAGCCACTGATAGTACTTAAAAATAGTAACATGCTCGAATACAATTTTATCGTTCATCAGCATTCACCGTCACAATATACAACGTAGAATTAACAAAATTGTAAATATAAATCTCATCACCATCCTCAAACATAGTAGCCGAGATAAGACGAACAAGAGCCTCTCCGCCGAAAGCCTGTATAGCATCAAATTCTTCAAGCTCATCATAGGTTTCAACATCTGTTTCATCATAATGAAATTCATTCTGCTCTGATTCATAAACGACATAACGAATATGATCCGCACGCTCTTCGTACGTTGCATATTCCGCCTCGTTGTCTATCATGATTGCTTTTTTTGTCATATCTTTATTCTCCTTTCCATCATCTTTATTTTTTGTAACATAACTTGCATTTTTAAGCGCTCCTAAATATTCGTTGACTGAATCTATTTCCGCTAAAGGCTTTTCCGGCTTTTTCGCTGCTGTGTCTTCTGTCAAAGAAACCATATGGGTATTCTCCCACCGATTTTTAAACTTTTCTACCTCTTCTTTGTAGACGGAATAAGCATTATCGTCGGCTTTCTTTTTGCAAAAAATATAAGTAATTCCAGCTCCAGAAATGAAACCAGTTATTAACCCAACGACTCCAGCAAATATAATTTTTTTCATGTTTAACTCATCTCCTCAACAAAAAATATTACCCATTTCTGGCAATTCCAAAGCCTTTCATTTGTTTTCATTGACCCAATCTTCGGTAATTATGCCATCACGATGCATATGCCCTCTCAGCTCAGATATAGCTGATTTATATGGCTCTTCGTATTCGGCCGCTTCAAGTCTTACAGATATACATCGTGATGCATTTACAATGAGCACCCAGTCGGCATTTTCATCATGAAGCTGTTCCGTTAATATAGCGGTATTATGAGGATCGTCAAGACCGAGATCAACAAAATCATTATCTTCTCGCCACCATCCAAAATAACATCCAAGCTCCGTCTTTTCACCACCAAGCATGTCCATCACATCATTCAGAAATAAATATCCTTTTTCCTGAAGACGACGATTAGCTAAAGCCTGAACACTCTCAAGAAACTCTAAATTATACGGCTGATATTTTTTAAATATATTGCTAGAGTACTTGTTGAAATGAACGGATACACCGTGCTCGAGTTTTGGTTCAGTTTTAGATGTCACAGACTTCAGTTTTTTGTTTTCTTCTTTTTCTTTATTTAGCTCGGTTTCGAGTCTAGCTACTTTCTCAGCACCGAATTCTTTTAGAGTTTTTTCACGATACTGTGAATATGCCTCTGTAACGCTCTGTAACGCCGCACAAGCGCCTAAATATCTTTTATTAAGAATATTATGGCTTACACAAATTGATGCCGCTCCGAGCGCTACAACGGCTACAGGGCCTACATAACACTTAACGATGCTGAAAATATAACCAGCTTTGGCTTTAGTCGCCGCTTTTGCTATCTCTTTTTCGTTGCTATCGTCATCCTCTTTTTTGTCAGAAAGCACCTGCATAACTTCTGTATGTTCGTCTGCAATTTTTCCGAGTTTCGTTGCAGTATTATAGCAGGCCCATACGGTTCCGGCGCCAATAAGCACTAACCCCCCTATCATAAATATAGTAGGCGATTTAGCCTTACCAACTTTAATTCCTGCTTTTGCAGTTGCTTTAATAAAATTAATTACTTTCATTAGATTGTCCTCCTTTAATTTCTTTCTCGTTTAAATGGTGTACCCATTCATTAGGGCCCGCTTTCGACATGCATATCGTTAACTGATTGATTCTAGGCTGACATACTAGATATAAATCATGCATATCTGCTACGTTTTTGAAAAAATATGGTATGTCATTTTTCATAGCCCAAGTTTGCCAAGATAACACCATGCTCTTGGTTATGGGTTGATTTTCGCTCTCATTTACAAAAGAGTCAAATATATTTTTTGATGGCGCGATCATGGAAAATATAACTTCATCACCGTTAACCTCATCCTTAAAATTAGTAAATACCTCAGCAACATAATCACCAACAGGTATGGACTTAATGGGTTCGTGCACTTCATCATTTTCCTCGCTTAAACAATCGTTATCTGATTCGCAAGTGCTTTGTGTGGCTTTTGCCGTTTCCACAGCGTCTATCATCTTATTGCCGGCTGTTAAAATAACATCACCTATAGCCTCACCAACCATATCGCTAACGCACATCGAAATAGCAGCAATGCCGAGTTTGGTTACGGTTTTAGCTATTTTTCCTTTGCCCGACACGCCGCATACTTTGCGCATTGCCGCCTCAATTGCGAATCCAGCAGCAAAAGACGCTGCTATATAAACACCAGTTGCTACACCTTTAATTATTTTTCTTGCATCCATCTTAAATATCTCCTTTCGATAAATAAAAATAAGAGAACCCGCGTTTCCACGAGCTCTCCTTTGAGTTTCCTCTCATTATAATGGGTGTTTTTTTCGTAAGACGATTTATCTATAATCGTATTCAGTTGGCTTAAATTTGAATGAGAATGCCCAGGCAAGAACTTTATCATTAGGAGAATACGTACTCCACACAATATCATTTACTCTGCCTCGTTCACTATCAAACATTAAATCGCCGCTTTCGACGGAATCCAAGTCAAGATTTGTATAGAAATCATTTATAGAATATGAGCCATCTATATCGGCAACAGCATCGGCTTTGGTTCTTACGAAAGCGCGTTCAACTTCGTCTTTGCTTCCCCAGAAAACGCGACCGGTGAACATGTCGTATATCAAGTCCGGTCCTGTACCCGGTATAATGCCAACAGCTTCCTCTTTACTCCATCGATGAGTGCTGTCAAAACGTTTATTAATTTTCTTTTTGCCATGCCGATTTTTAGATTCGACTTTCTCGTTAATCTCAGAGTTTATAAGTTTCGCTTTCTCGGCCCCCTCAAACTCTTCGATTTTCTTTTGATATAGCGCAATAGTTTCTGCACTCATCGAATATAAAGCTGCCATTGCAGAATATCGTTTTGTGCTAACTACCAAAGCAGCTATTATTAGTCCTGATGAGAGGACGAACATTGCCCCCGCAGGAATATAGTAAGGAGCCAAGCATTTAGCTTTCTCTGTTTTTGTGATTTCGTTTGTATCTGCTTCACCTTTATCATATGCTTCCTCTCTTTCAGCTATCAAAGTTTCAAGCTTCCTCTCGGCCTTTGGCGTTGCTCGAACTGCAAATATACCAGCGGCAACCATGCCAGCGAGACCCGTCCCCACCAACAATTCAGGTAAATGCTTTATAACGCCATTACCTATTGGCTTTAAAATTTTTAATACGTTCATCTTAAATATCTCCTTTCGATAAATAAAAATAAGAGAACCCGCGTTTCCACGAGCTCTCCTTTGAGTTTCCTCTCATTATAATGGGTGTTTTTTTCGTAAGGATATCATCTTAAAGATACCGGTCTTGGTAATATAATTTCCCAATCGCCGCCTCTTATCATTTGTATTTTAGCATTTACAACAGAGTCCCATCCATAATCACGGGCCGTAAACTCAACCGTTTCTCCGCAGAAATCATATAGATCAAAAACTGAAACAACGCCGTACTCTTCGATCGTATCTGCCATTTGTTCTAATACATCATCAGCTTCTGCACGGCTACTAAATATAAAACGATCATCAAGATGAAAACGACTAGAGTGACCGTTACCTTTATATTCTCTGTCGGATGATTCTCTACTGATGCTAGAATATCCAACATATCGACGTCCCCCATGCGTTCGTCTGCCATCAAATGTTCGCTTCCTAGTTTCGCCATATAGCATAGTATCCTTTAAGCCAAGAGCAGTATTAAATATACTGTCTATGATATTGCTAATTAGATCCTTTCCAGCCGGAATGACAACCTCGTTGAAAATATAATTTTTTAAATCTATACCGGCATCAGCTATAAGCCCCTCTTTTACTTTTTCAAGCGAATTCTTTTTAACGAGTGTTGTCTTAGCTATCTGTGGCTTATGTTTTACGTTTTCATTTTTTTCTTCAGGTTTCATCCTTTTTCACTCTCCCTTCGACGTGATGTAAAACTAGCTCATATTTTATTCTAGTTTTACAGTTTTGAACTGGTGATAGCTCGAGAGTGCACATGGTTTTATTCCAATCATAATTTTTCTCTGCAATTTTTTTGCAATCTATTTCGTATCCATCAATAATGCCGAACCAGTTCCATTCGTAAAATTTACGAGACCACGCACCGAGATATGCATACGGTATTGGTCTTGACTTAAGCCATTCCTCGAACTTCATTATTTTTCTACTAGATCTTCTAAACGTGACCTGACCTAATATAATGCGTTTACTGTCCATCTTAAATATCTCCTTTCGGTAAATAAAAATAAGAGAACCCGCGTTACCACGAGTTCCCTTTTTGAGTTTACTCAGTCTTTAAATAGACCATTGCTTCGTTTGCCTGTAAATATAACATCGTCTTCAAGCTCATATTTGGCTATTCTGTCAACTGTTTTCTGCTGCGAATTACTACGAATAATCGCCGCTGCTACTGTGCCAACCAAACCAAGTGCTGCCACGCCAATCATACCTAAAAGTTCAAGTTTCTTTACTTTCTTTTCTGCCTGAATCTTTTTCTGGTCGTTTTTGACTGCTGCAACCTTGGCAAATGCTTCTCCAAGTTTAGCCGCGTTTTCGTCATTTTCCGCATCTGAAATTCGTTGATTAAGTTTCACCATACATGACTCAATTTCCGAGTCATTCATAATTTCAGGTTCTTTTTTCATACAAATCGTCTCCTTTAAATATAATGTAGAGTTTCCTCTCATTATAATGGGTGTTATTTTCGTAAACATTTTGATACTATGTAGCAAACGCCCGCAATGGCTGGAAAAGCACAACCTATTACAATTAAAGTAATCGCCGCCTCTATAGTTGCTTCTATGCATATAGAAATAACCATACCGATAGCCATTACAACAATAACTAGAGACATTATAAACCAGCCAGCCAATACGCCAATACACCCTTTTGGGGTATTATCATTCATTACTGCTACCTCCAATTATAAATTCTTCATATAAATCGTCAAATATAACAGGAATACAAGCATGAGCATCAACTAATACTGATTTTGCTAACAAACGAATGTTTGGATGGGCAGCCTTTGCGCAACGCATTTTAAAGAAATGTCTCCATTCTCGATAATTAGCCGTCATAACTATCCTGGTTGCCGTGCATTGTGGTAAAATATGTCTAGCTGATTCCGCAGGCCAGCCATACTCTAGAAGACTAAAATATCCCCGAGCACATAAATATGCAGCGCTGGCAAATATTTCATATGGTTTTCTGTCATTTTCAGATTCTATAGCGTTATTTATAACGGTCAATAAGTCAATATCAGAAAGAGTTAATGCATCAGATATGGAAGCAGGCCAATCGGCTGGTAATATAAGTTCAAGCGGCTTCTTTTTTCCATATGCCACATATCTTGTGCTTTCCTGTGAATATGAAGCTAGCCTGTGCCGAACCATTTCATTGGCAGTTGCCCTATCGGTTACAAATTCAAAAGTCATAGATCCGTGTTCTATAACGCTTTCATGGCCTCGGGCGATTATACTTCTTAAAAATGAATCATAGCTTTCGTTTGTTATTTTGTCTGTAGATGCATAACAGGTTCTTCCGATTTTTTCAAGGCGCTTGCATTCTGCGACTCCATCGAGTGCGATACTTATAGGGCTTTCATAAGCATTTATCCACTTTATCTGTTCAAAATCTATCATAATAAAATTCCTCCTTAAAATATATGATGCTTAGTGTTTTTTTTATTCTGAGGCTTATAACCATATACCTCGAATGTATTAAACCGTGGGTCGATTTTTATAAATTTTTTAACGTAACTATTAACATCGTCTCGCATGACTATACACTCGCCATCGTATTTTTCACATAGCTGTTCGAACATAGAAACAAAATCAGTTACATTTTCCATTTCTAAGCGCTTTGATATATAACGACGAACATCTTCGATCCTATTAAACGGATCACGTTTATCGAATTTAAGTATTAATAATATAGCGGGTTCAGTATTCATACCTGATCCTCCGAAATCGGTTTCTTTCCGATTGCATCTCGTTGTTCCACGTATTTAATGAGCCTATCGAGATACCATCGTGCCTTTTTTAAATCTTCTAAGCCATTCTTTTTAGGCCATCTCAAAATATATTTAATGACATTTCCAGTGCATATAGCTTCTGGTCCAGACATTCCATCGACAAATGATTCCATGACATCGATGGCTTCGAGACCATTTTTACCTTTGTAATGATTCGGATTAATGTTATCTTTCATTTTAAATATCTCCTTTCGATAAATTAGAAGCCGTGTTATCTTTGTAAATTATTCTCCCATCCACAGTCTAAGAGTTCCATCGGCATTATATAGAGGAGTGAATGAACTATCAGAGCTTCTAGAAATATACATTACTTTTGTAGTTTTATCATATATAATGCTTCTACCTCTTACGTTATCATACTCGACAACTTGGATGTATTCTGATTGCAGTCCGCCACCAGCTTCAAAGCCCCCCGTACAAATTACAAGCACAATAGCAAAAGCTGTCGCCGCTAAAAATATAGACACAACGATTATAATAGTTTTCACAAAATCAGACATATCATCTCACCACCTTTATAACAATTTTAATATGACTTATAGAATAACAAAAAATACCAAAGGCCGCAGCTCCAATAACCCATGGAACGACATTTTTTGCTTCTTCTTTTGCCGCTTCTTTGACACCTTTAACTATGATAGGCACCATATTATCGGCAATATTATTGGCAGTTTCGGTTTGCACATCTTTATCGTTTATTTTTTCAACAACGGTATCGGTTGCTTGTTCTGCCGCAGTAGATATAAAACGTTTAAACATAGATAATCGCTCTCCTTTCGATAAATAAAAACAAGAGAACCCGCGTTACCACGAGCTCTCAGCTTATTAAATTAAATGTCTCTTTTTAAGTACTTCATATACATCTCCATCTTCCTGTTTGCACTTATGAATTGCTTCTCGATCGCTGTTTGTAGCTCTCCGCTTCAAATCCCAGTGCGCTCCTGTAGCTGGATCATAGTAAGTGCGCTCAATACGTCTGCGTTCGATTGCTGCATTGCTACAGTGCATTTTAACTGCACTCTTAATAGCCATGCCCGTAATCGAAATAACGCCTATCGTAATTGCCCCCGCTATTTCCGGATACTTTTCAATCGCCCTGGCAGTTTTGAATTTCAAGCCGTCAAATTCATATACAACCTTAGCTTTCATCTCCT
The DNA here is from genome assembly GCA_947303945.1 of uncultured Candidatus Saccharibacteria bacterium. GTDB lineage: Bacteria > Patescibacteriota > Saccharimonadia > Saccharimonadales > Saccharimonadaceae > UBA2834. The sequence goes on from CAMYZS010000010.1 coordinate 18,081, forward strand.
GTGCCTTAATTTTAATGTTTTCGAGTTTCATAAAATCACGTCCTTAAAAATTATTTAGAAGGTTTCCCCTCACTAGAATCCGTGTTTTTTTCGCAAATACGTCGAATGGCTCTCGCTTGTTTCTCACCCATAGTTTTAATATCATACTTAAAATCGCCATAAAGCCACAAAACAAGCAAATAAACATCCTGTAATTCTTCTAAGACATGATTGTCCGCTTCATTGGTGGTAATGGGTGTCGGGTTTTCGTTCCGTAAAGCTCTCGCTGTTTTTAATGCCGCGTGTGCCAGTTCGATAGCTTCTTCTGCTAAATTTTCATACAGAGCCGCAACCCCAATTTCTTTTGCAATATGGTTAATAATTTTTATTTCGTCTTTGGCATGTCTATCTCCAAGGTCTATAAGCTTTTTTATAAAAAGCTCCATGTTTTCCGGGGTATAATCTTCAAGTTTCATTATTTTTTTCCTCCTCATTTAGATACATTTTTTTAGGAGTATAGTTATTGAGCTTTTTTCGGTCATTTCGTAACAATATAAAATTATAAGGAAAAGCAAACCGCATTTTTGTAGTTTGATATGTGGGATTACTGTTAGAAAAAACCGGCGGTTCAAATTTATATACTATGCTATAAGACTCGATATGTTCCATAAGCTTAAACATAGCTGCATCTGATGATATATCATAACATATACGTTTTAAAATTGATGGCTGAGTTTTAATCTCCACCTCAAAACTATCCTCTGGAGTAAAATGTTCTATAATATCATAAATGCTGATGATAGTACTCGTCAAACGTTTATGCATGAATAAATTGAATAGTTCTTCGTACAGCCAATCTGTGGTTAATGCGTGTACGTCAAAAGGTTTTCTATAAAGATCATTAATCACTTCTCTTGGCCAACGATCTATATCAGGACGAACTAAAGTTTTATAAATATCATCCTTTATAGTTTCTAGCATTTTAAACAGTTTATCTTCCATCTTCATGTGCTTTTTCTCCTTTAAATCATTTAAAATATGTTTTGTCATCGCTAAAATAATAGCGTCTCACATTTACGCCAATTTTTACAACGTTTTCATCATATCTACGAAAGTCAAATATAACTTTTTTATCCATGTTATCATTCTTTGTAAATAGTATTTTATTGTTGGTCTCGCTTACATGATATACCGTATACTGGGCTTTAGCTGACAATGCTTTTGATACATAATCATTCAAAAAATCATCAAAAGTTATGTCCCCATGCGGTCTCCGCAAAACATCTCTGAAATTTTCAATGTAATTTCGAGCCTGTGTTGCCGATGGGCCAATTAAATATATAGTTGCTACATTTATCATGTTTCTCGCTCCTTTGGCTTCTCATTTAAAGCCACCAACTGTTTGCTATACACGAGAAGTAATGAATATAACTCATTGATATAGTCTTTGGTTATATAGCTTGGGAGCCCATTTGCTAATATATCCAGTCGCTCCGATTCCGCATAGTTTTCAAGATGATCTTCATAATGTGCTAAGAAATATAAAATCATTCGCATGGATGGTATTATAGATCTGACGATTGCACGATTATTTTCGAATGGGTGCATGCTGTTATAGTAGTCATAGCATAAACTACAATAAGCGGTTGGTATGGAAATGCTTAAATACTTTGGTAATTTACTTCCTTTTTCATAATTAGAAATAGCACATGTATTTATCCCCGTTCGTTCACTAAATATGTGTTGACTTATTCCAGATACGTGGCGAAATGCCTTGCACCAAACAGGATCCTCCCAATGAATATAGTTAAAAATAATATCGTCCATTTTAATTACTTCCTTTCAAAAAAAAAAAAAATAAGAGAACCCGTGTTACCACGAGTCCTCCATTGAGTTTACTCTTTTTCAATAATGGATTTCATTTCTTTGTAAAGTTTCATGTCATCTGAATAATATTTCTGAAGTCTATCAAAACACCTAGCCATGCCCCAAAGTAAATCGTCGTTTCTTTCAATATTTTCTATTAACTTGTACGTGCATTCAGTTATTCTTTGTAGTTCATCAGTAGCCTTACCTCCACATTCTTCAATGTTTACATATCCTCCATCGAGTGTATAGGTATCATATACCTGATGTATTAAATCGTCTAACTGTGCATATACAGTAAAAAGAGTTTGAAAGTCTTTCAACATTTCTTTGTTCGAATAGATGTTTTCATCTTTCATACATTCGTCAATTTTCTCAATAACCACTTCAAAATCTCTACGCATATAAATCGTCTCCTTTAAATATAATATAGAGTTTCCTCTATTATAAGGAATGTTATTTTCGTAAGGATGTCAGATCCAAGCTAAAGGATGATGCGTAATCACTCGACCTGTTATCAGCTCGTAACGGTCACAAGCCAAAATATAGTCAATAGCTCCAGGTACTAGAATTTCGCCAGATGAAGTTTTCAAAGGTATTTTATAATAACAACATTGCCAATACAAACAACGTCCATATGGGTCTTTATAATATGTATCTTTTATTATTAAACTTTTTTCTGTGATGTCATACCATATCAAAAATAAAACCCCCTTTACGACTGTATCTGTCGGATAGTATGTCTTTTGTCATGAAACCGGATTTCAAATGATGGTATAAAATATACTGAAGCCGCGGTAAATTCCACGTTGCAACCGTTAGCCCTTTCCCATCCTGGACAAAATATAGCAGCTCTACATTTACTCAACTCTTCAATAGCTCTACCAACATACATAAGTCTGGGCTCATTTGCCATGGAGATCTTATCTTTTGGGATATCCGGAAGATCCCTAGTGCAAATTAACTGATACCCGTCCTTTACGAAAGAATATAATGGATGTTCTTTTTTGCGTTTGTCTCCGGCACCGTCGCGAATCACAATGGCAATGGCCGCGTGTACCTTTTCTATTGCCTCATTTATCTTTTCATCCGATATACCATGCATTGGAATACTCAAAAATATTTTAACCATTTTAATTACTTCCTTTCAAAAAAAAAAAAAATAAGAGAACCCGTGTTACCACGAGTCCTCCATTGAGTTTACTCTTCGTCATCTTCTATAAAGTCCCATTTGCTGCCATTTACTTTTACTCGGCTTGTTTCAGCATTAGAAGCTTTAATTATAAGTGAATCTATTTCTTTAGTTTCTCCCACTTGCATCTCGTCCATCGCATGATCCATATATGGGATGTAGTCCAAACAGGTTGGGCATTGCCTACTATGCTTAGTCTTATCAGCTTCAATGCTAATCAGTTTATCTTCTTCGGCAGAATATGCATACACTTTATCAGTAACCATAGATGCCGTCTTTGCTAAACTTCTAGCCATCTTATTATTACTGCGTTTAAGTGCTGCATCTTCCTTATAAGTTTTACTAACTAGTGCTACCGCTGTAACCGTACAAAATATAGGTATTCCCACCATCGCTACAAATCCAATAGGATCTTCTTTGACATTTGACACAAAGTTAGAAGCCCCATCCTTAATAGAGTTCTTAACCTTCGTTCCTAATGTTTTAACCTTTTCTGTAATGTTTGACATAATAATGTCCTCCTTTAAATATAATGTAGAGTTTCCTCTCATTATAATGAATGTTTTTTTCGTAATTATTGGCACATTTTTGATATCGCATGCATAACGCGCCCCATGCACTGCGGACATAATTTATAAAATATGCCCTCCGAAATATCATCTTTAGCGTCGGTGAAAATATTAATACTATTTGGCGCTGATCTAGGACTCTCAGGCATGATGAAGTGATTACCACATCTATCACATATGAGTATGGGCTCCAAGCACTCTAAATCCCCGATATTGAATTTAAGAGGTTCAAAATTATTAAATGACATTTTAATTACTTCCTTTCAAAAAAAAAAATAAGAGAACCCGCGTTTCCACGAGTCCTCCGTTGAGTTTACTCTTCTGAAGTTTCATTCTCAGTCGCATTTACTTCAACGTAAGTATCGGTTTCTTCATCGTAAGAATCGTCTTCGAGTGCATGATAATCGTCTGATTTGTTTTTGGTACCATTACCCTTGCTATTCAAAACCGCAGCCGTGATAATTACCGCTCCTGCTCCAATTGCTGCTGCTCCCATAACCGTTATTCCGTCAATAGCAAGTTGTATCGCGTGGTCTTTTAGCCACCAGCCTGCCTGTTTGAATTTACTAGGTTTTTTAGTAACCGAATCAAATCCAAAATCGACTTCATTTTTCTCAATTTCTACAGTTTCTACCTCTTTAGTCGTTGTTTCAGTGTTCTTTTTTGACATAATAATGTCCTCCTTTAAATATAAATGTAGAGTTTCCTCTCATTATAATGGGTGTTTTTTTCGTAAAAAATAAGAGAACCCGTGTTACCACGAGTCCTCCGTTGAGTTTACTCTTCTGAAGTTTCATTCTCCGTCGCATTTACTTCAACGTAAGTATCGGTTTCTTCATCGTAATAATCATCTTCGAGTGCATGATAATCGTCTGATTCGTTTTCGGTATGATTAACCATGCTCTTCAAAACCGCAGCCGTGGCAATTCCCGCTGCTACTCCAATAACCGCTATTCCGCCAATAACAATTTTCTCGATTATAGTAGTTTGTTTCGCGAGGTCTTTTGCCCGCAAGCCTGCCTGTTTGAATTTACTAGGTTTTTTAGTAACCGATTCAAATTCGACTTCGTCTGCCTCATTTTTCTCAATTTCTACTTCTACAGTTTCTACCTCTTTAGTCGTTGTTTCAGTGTTCTTTTTTGACATAATAATGTCCTCCTTTAAATATAAATGTAGAGTTTCCTCTCATTATAATGGGTGTTTTTTTCGTAAAAAATAAGAGAACCCGTGTTACCACGAGTCCTCCTTTTGGGTTTACTCTGTAATATTAATGTTGGTCTTGTTGTTTCCAGATTCTAATCGCTGTTGGCCTGCGTTATATCCAGCGTTGAAACCCTTATTAGAACCCATTCCATAAGCAACTACCGCGGCTCCTGCCGCCAACAGTAATGCTCCAAGGATTGTAGTTCCATTAGTTCTTTCTCCCTGCTGCTCCACATAATCAACATGCTTTCTCTTTTCAAACATAAATATGCCTCCTTAATAAAATATATGAGTATTACCTCTATTATAAGGAGTGTTTTTCTCGTAAAAAGAGAAGCCGCGTTTGCGACTTCTGCTTCGTAATAGACCTCCTCTTCTAAAATATCCAGTTTCATCATAATCCATGCTATCAAAGCTGCAATCATGATAATTCACGCTCCTTTTTTATAGATTTTAGTCTTCATTATAAGGCGTGTTTTTTTCGTAAGGAAACAGGAGAACCCGCGTTTTTTGCGAGTTCCCTCGTTAAGCCACTATTTAATCTGATAACTTTTTTGTGATTATCATTATGCTAATGGCCAATATAGCAGTTACCACCAATATAATTGCCATGCATACACATTCATCATTTACATACTGTGCGCTTATAACATCCCAATACTGACTTGGAGCATAATTTCCTGCGTCATTAATACGCATTACATTCTGTGCACCATCAATCCAGTATGTAAAGTATGATATAAGTTCATCAACTTTGTTCCTGAATAATGTTATACCTAGAATTAATACTTCTGATATACCAACTATACCTACCATTTTCATTAACTTTTTCATAAAAATGCCTCCTTAATATAAATATAGTCTTCATTATAAGGCTTGTTTTTTTCGTAAAAAACAAGAGAACCTGTGTCCACACAAGCTCTCTATTTTTTTTGTTAGGTTTTTTTCGTAACTATTTGGATAATTATAAAAACCACAATAGCTATTAATATGGATGCCGAATCCAATGATCGCACCACAAATATGGCTATTATCGCTAAAACTATCCACATAATTTTTTTATCCATAATAATCACCTCTATTATACGAGGTGTTTTTGTCGTAAGAAAAAAAAGAATACGCTGCTAGCTTCGAACTAGCGTCTCCATCCTAAGATGGCGTTCTACCATTAATACTATTTGCGCGGTACTCCGCACGTACTCTTCATTATAAGGTGTGTTTTTTTCGTAAAGAAAAAATTAAGTTTCGCAAGAAATAAAAGGAATCCGTGTTTTTTACGAATTCCTTTTTTTTGTAGTTTTATGGCTCTTCTATGTCTTCTATTGTAATGTCTTCCATATCTTCCTCTTCTGTTTCATCTTCCGTATATGTATCATCTGATACACTGTTATCGAGAAAGGCCACACCGTTTACAACATAATAATTTGCATTATTGAATATACAATAACCATCGTATTTGGAATCCGTATATTCAATCAATCGTGTCGTCGCTGATACATAAACTGAACCGGGCGTATACAAAGGCGAAAGGACGGTCAATCCTTTGTAACCAGTCGTTGACCACATGGCTCTTTTAAAATATGGAGTGTTTGCGTCTGATGCGGTTCTACTTATATCAGATTCAAGCTGAAAATTTATAAGATTATACATAGTGGCGGGACTTACATCTTTTGATGCTAAGAGCCACGGCGAATAACCATTCTTAGAACCCTCGTCTATAGCAATTATGCTTGCATATTTACCCCCACTAGATGAACCCATTACGTTTTTAGAAGCCCATACAATAAGCATCTTAGACGCATTACCATTCGTGGCTGATATGGCTGAGGTCAATGCTAAAAAAGGCGTTGTAATGCTAGTGGTTACGGAATTATCAGAAGAGTTTGTCTTAAGATATGTTCCATACAGTATTATATCTCCAGACGTGGTTATTGACGCGGATATATATACATAGGTATTAGCGGTATTTCCTTTTACATATTGTGCAATGGTAGCCCAGTCTCCATCCGGATCCCCCGCATTTGAATATTGAATATATAATTTGTCGGAAGCCAGTAACTTTAAATAGATTCCGGCATCGCCGTCTGTGTCTAGGCATAAAATAATATAATCTGCATCTTCCGTTTCAGTGGCGACAAGCTGAATGCTCGAATCGATTTCTTGAAGAACTCCTGAAATATCATCTCTCAAATTGGTCAATATATTTGGATTTACTGCAGAGGTAGCATTTCTACGAGATTTTGTTATAGTATTTATCATTTTATATCACTCTCCTTTTTATGTCAAGAAGTGCTCACCATGGCGTCTATTTCGCTGGCATCTAATACTGTTTTATATTTTAAACCTTTAGTAATGTTATCTATAGTACGAAATTTATCACCACTTGGATCATAAAATCTGTATTTATTACCCATAAACATAAGTATGTCCTTGCCTATCAAATATAAATAATTAGCACTCAACCGCTCTGACGCATTGATCTTACTCCAAGCATTGATATTATCAAGTCTAACAACTGTTGTGTATTTGGTGCCAAGTGATTTATTGATAATCTCAAAAGCTTTGGCTATTGCTTCTCGCATATCTTTACCATATATCGCAGATCTGATTATGTTTATATATGGAGCTAAATTATATGTTGCCGATGAACTAGAGCTCGAAGAAGATGAACTAGAGCTCGAAGAAGATGAGCTAGATGATGTAGAACCAGGTAAACCATTTACTTTATTCTCAAGGTTAGCCGTGAGTTTTAGTAATGTGTTACAGCGTCTATCAATAGTTCTTATATTATTATTTAGTTTTTTAACATTTTTGGTCGTAGCTTTATTGATGTCAGTATGAACTATTATCTGAATTTTATCAACAGTACGTTCGACATTCGCCATTCGAAGCTGAAGATCATATACCAATACCGATATAATTCGCAAATTCATCCAGCAGCGTATTGGATATCTTTGAAAATCGTTGTTAACGGATGTATTTTCCTGAAATAAAAATGCTTCGTCATTAGCGGGTATGGTACTCAACTGTGAAGAAATATCCGACAATAGTGTATCAGCATTTTCGATGCTTCCCTGGATGAGTGCTAATGCATGTAACTGATCATTAGCCGTTGGCATATTTTTCAGCTTTTTATAGTCACCCATGGCCTTTAACATACCTTTTGATGATGCAATAAGCGTATTTACATTGTCCGTACTTTGCGATAAAGCATCTTTAAATGATAAATATCCATATTGCAAATAACTGTTTCCAGTTTGAGAATTGTAAAAAGATGTTAAACGATTTTCCGTGTCGACAATCAGTTTTTTCAATGTTGGGGCGCCAGTCATAACTATGCCATTTAAAATTTTTATAGCATAATCATCCAAATTAAGTTTCGTTGTGCTCGATGTAATCGTCATCATCTTTGCAGTATCAGTGACCTTTGAAGAATTAACAAATGCCTCGATATTACTAGTTGTGCCATCTTTGCCCACTATATTATAAGCTATGTTTTTCACGTTTGCAATTTTTACTAATACTTGGTTATACGTATGGATTCCGCCGGAATGTTCTGATGATGTACCAGCATTAAACCAGTAAGTTTGCCAACTACCGGAATGAGTTATACGGTTTGACGGTAGGGCTTTGTAACGAACATAACGAAGCAATCGAACCGCATTTTTTATCAATTCGACCGCAGTCTTTTTGTATCCATTTTTCAATACATTGGAACTTTCCTGAAAAAAGTATTTAGCTACATATGCGCATATATCTCTAGACATTTTCAGTCGATAATATACACCTTCGTTATCGCCCCACATATCATTATTAAAATTAGCATTGCATTCATCTTGGTTGATGATATTTTTGATCATATCCAAAGCAGATGTTATGTCGCTAGACATTGTATCTAACATGCCAGCGTATGTGGCCAATGTGGCTTTATAATTCGTGGAATTTATAGGATTTGCCAAATTAATTCACCTCTCATTTCTTGAGAAAATAGTCGATAAGAGTTGTTGTTCGCTTCATAGAAATAGTATATTTATTATTCGACGGTTTATTTAAATCCAGTTCAAAACCCAAAAGAGGAGTAGTATCGTTCGTAATATAACCATGCGCAGTAGAATATATATTAATTTGATCGAAAATATCGACAGGCATGTTAGACGGATTAATATAATTCATATCAATAAATTTAGCACTAATGGTTATTAATGGGTTTACATAAGAATCCAAAGTGAGTCTACCCGCGGCTTTCAGCTCTACTGGCGATGAAATATAATCCTCTATCTCTACCAGTTCTTGCCGCCCATAGGTATTAATTGACTCTTGGTCGTATATTCGAATTCCTGTTTTTGTATAGGTAGTTCCAGATATAGGCCCATCAGGTAAACTAGAAATATTAGCCCGTTTGCCTGTGTTGTCTTGCTTTTTGCCAAGCGGTATTATGCAATTCGCAAATGATTCTATCGAGAATTCCTCTGTCAAATCTGTTAAATTAATCCCGAATATGGCATTTTTAGTTCCTTTCGCTGGAATTTCTTCGTCAAAATCCAAATATATATTATCACCATTTACTCTAATCGAGAAATATCCAGCGCCCAATGCTTTCTGAGCCTTAAATATCGCATCGTAGCAAGAGCAATACTCATCAATTTTTACATGCATATGATACGGTTGACCAGCGTATGCCCCATCTTCTTCAACTCTTGTATTTATATTGCCGAGATGTATATTTCTTGATTCAGCAACTCTCTGGTTATATTCAGATAGAACACAGGTCAAAAAAGTTTCCATCGTTCCGGAATATTCGTTGGTACCTACAACAATAACATCAGCAGACCATTCACTGGCTGGCGGTATTTGAATATCGTGTAAAAAAGCGAGAGCACCTTCACATGTTATTTGTTTAGTTCTTCGAAAGGTTTTTTTCATTTGAACCATGCGGCCAACCCATATGCAAATATTATCTCTATATAAACGCAATAAACTTTTTAATGGTCTTATTGAATTGTATTCTCGATGTGTAGGCTCCATTTCAAACGATAGTGATCCTGCAGAATTGACGTCTTGTTTATATTTAACATTATTTAATGCCATAATATCAGACATTTCGCGAGGATCATAAATAATATTATTGTCACATGTTATAGTATAATACATTTATATACACCTAAACCTTACTTGAATAAATAATTTTCCAGTTCCTGAGATAGGCTTGACTGTTACTTTATTTTTGCCAGATAAATTTGAAAACAGCCATGAATATTTATATACACTCTTCCCCGAGGTCAAAGTCGCGGTATCATCAATTTTTAATTCAGGATTTATGAAGCGTACGGTTAAATCACCTGAATTAGCAGCTATACCAAAATAACCATACGAAGGTTGATATGGTAGCATACGTCCAGAAAATACACGGCCGTTAGACCCATCAGAAGATAAGGCAATATTCGAATACATATCTTCATATATTATGCCAGATTCAAAATTAAATGGGTCCCATTTCCACTTATCCGCGGACATTAATAGTGAATATTTGTAGGGATCCAACCTATATTTTAGCGTGATTTTCGAATATCCACCATCTTTTTCCGAAGACCAGTCATCTACGGTCATACGACCTTTATAAAAATATCCTAGCTCGTCTTCAAGCTGCAATTTAATAGTTCTGCCATGAAATAAAGCATTAATTCTGTTTCTTCTATCTGTCCATAGTCCATGATCATTTAGTACATAAAATTGAATATCACCTTCTCTATCCTTATAGGTTGGAAAACCGGTAAGCCATTCCGAGGCATCCAGAGACCCGGAGGCCCCTGGAATATCCACATATGTACTATTTAATTTAGGATTCGATATGGTCGGGCGACCATCCGGAACTAGATACAGATCAGAATAAGTATTTATTATATCATTAGAATTTGAGGAGAACGCTTCTCCGGATGAAATATCAACATTTATGGAATGATACATTTAAACACCTCTCATTTGTAACGTGGTCATTTTTCCCAATTCTGTATTCATAGCAGGAGCCATTTCACCAACCAGTGTCTCTCCATCTAATGTAACCTGCATGTTAGACATGTTAGTGTTTAGATTTGTTAGATTTCCATCAATATTATTTAAAGATTTCAGAATATCCGAATTATCGCTATTGACATTGATCGTCTGGACCTGATCGAAGGAACCGATTGAAAAATTAGGATCAGAATCAACTTTAAAATTACTTAAAGTCGAGCTCATATTAGCTATTCCAGAATCGAAATTAGTTGTATCCAATACGGGGGCAATACTCATATCAAACTTTGTATCCTCCGTTCCAAATACCTCGTCCAAATTAAATGATTCTTTGAAGTTATCAATTAGATCTCCACCCAGTTCTTTGACCTGGCTAATACTAGAATCTACATTTTTATCCAGTCCTTTATTAAAACCTTCTATAAAATACCCGCCAATTTCAGCTGTTTCTTTTGATGGCGAAGAAATACCAAAGGTGTCTTTGAGCCAGTTAAGACAATTGGATCCGAACTGAACAACTGAATTTTTAGCGGACTCCGCCATATTACCAATGCCGTTTATGAGATTTTGGAGAAGCTCTTCACCTGCTTTTTGGAATTTTGGACCGATATCTCCTAACCCTTTCGCTATTTCTTCTCCAAGTTCTTCTCCCCAATCCCATAGTTTCCAAAATAAATCTTTGACAGTTTCTTTGACCAAATCTAAAATATTTATAAACAATGAGGTGACCTCGTCTGCTATTTTTGTTTTATAAATTTTAAGATTTTTGTTTACTGCAGAAATGAAATTTATAAAGAACCTAAAAGTTTCATCGACTATTGGCTGGATCCAGTTGGCCGCGGCTTCAGTTATTCCCCATATAATACCAAAAACTATTTCGCCAAGCAACCTTGATAGTTCAGGCACGGCATCAGCCAACAAAGTGAGCAATTTTATAGTAGCCTGAACTATCGGTTCAACCATTCCTATGATTAACCCGCTTAGAAGCTCGATCAAACTTTTTATTACCGACGGCAAGGCTTTTGATGCTTCTGCGAGCATGCGAGTAAATATCCTAGTTAAGCCGACAAGCATCATTTCCGCAGCCAATAATAACGACGGGGTGGCTAATACTAATGCGGCGGCAAATGCTGGGAGTGTTACAGTTAAAATGGATAATGACATTGCAGTCATTAAAATTCCAGCACCAAATAACGCAAAAGCAGCGCCGATAGCCAGCACAATGCCTCCTATTGGTGATAGCGCGTACATCATACCAATAAATAAAGCCATTACAGCGACTAGCGCCAAAAGTCCTTGCCAACTCTCTTCAAACGAGAAATTTTGTAGGAACATAAGCGCCACGCTGATTTCCAAAACCGCAGCTCCAAATAGAACAAAAGCAGCCGCTACGGCTATGATTTTCTCAGGATTAATATATTCGGAAATCATAGCAAATACGCCAACTAGCGCAATTATTGCTATAGTCCCCATGGCTAAATTTTCTATTGGTATAAATATAAAGGCTAGTAATGATGCTGAAATGATAGCAATTGCGGCTGCAAATATAACTATGCCCGCGGCTGCTGTAACGCTATCTGAATTTAACTTTGCCATAGACTTTATCAGTTTTGTAATAGCGGTTAATGCTCCTATACCCATAAATATAGTTGGAACGCTCATAGCCAACATCGCTACAGCCATTATTAATATGGCTCCTGATAACATTATCATAGTTGGCCCTAGGGAATCAATTTTGCCCAGGGGTAACTTTGACAATCCAATAATAACCGTCGACATGATTCCTATCATAGCACCAAGAGCGATACAAGACTGTAATAACTGTTGCCAATTTAAGCCGCTTATAAGCAGCAAAGCAATAGACATTTTAATGAAAGCATTACTCATGGCAGAAATAAGGTTCACAACCACTGCTTCTTTTGCCATGCTTCCACTAAGTCTCGTTATGCCTATAACCGCTGCTGAGAATTCACCGATCATCACAGTAATTGATAAGACGGCATTCCCCAACCTATCAGGATCTAATGCGGTTAATAAAGCTAACGCGATGGACATTTTAAGAATGCCATTAGCAATCGAGCTTATTAATTTTGGCAACATCATTGTAGAACCTTTGGCTACTTCCAATGGATCGCCCCATTTGGTTATCGCTAATATAGCTCCTGTAACCTCGCCCATCATCGCACCTAGTAAACCTATGCCCGCTAAAGCTTTACCTTGGTCAAGTAAAGTCAATACAAATAATGCAGCAGTGAGTTTAATAACCGATGTGGATAACGATCCTATTACCGCCGCACAAGCGACTATAGATTTGGCCGTATCGCCAGGAAGGCCATCTGTAATCATTTTCAAAGCACCGCCGAGCTCCAGCAATAAAGCACCAACCAACAATATACCGGTTCGCGCTTTATCTGCATCAATAAGCGTAAGTACTACAATGGCTATTACCATTTTGATTAGTGCATTACCTATTTCTTTTATCATTCCAGCGGCTGCTTCCCACTTCATTGTAGTCGATAGTGCATCTATCCAACCACCAAGTGCTTCCAAAATGCCATTAAGACCTTCACCAACACTTGTGAGATTTTTAAATGCGTCAACGATTTTCCAAATAACACTAAGTAAGAAACCGCCCAAACCGCCTTTGATAATTTCTTGTAGTGCATTTCCCCAATCAATATTAGAAAACGCAGATTGTACCTGTTCACTAAATTGAGACAAAGCACCGCCAAGTGCATCCCATGCGGCTTTCAATAATGGCGATATAGTTTGCCATATATTTATTATTCCGGTCCAAATATCAATAAGCACCTTACCGATGGTGTCTAATATCGAAACTTTATTCTTAGTCTCATCGACAAAACCGAATGCTTCATCAGTATTAGCTGACGATAACTCCGAAAATTTATCAAATATCATAGATACGAAATTACTAATGCTATCTGCTACCATTTTGAAAAATGTACCGATATTAGAGTTTTTAACTGCTTCTATAAAATTAATAAAAGCATTGGTTCCATTCGTGATTGTATCTATTAACGGGTGCATGAAGCTAGTCGATGCAAAATAATCTCGTATAGATGAAAAAAAGTTTTTTACAGCTTCTTCTGCATTTTCAAACGGAGCTTTTAATACATCATCATTATTCTCACCATTAGTTAAAACTCCGAAGAATGCTTTTATAGAATCTATCCAGCCTTGAATAGTGCCAAATATATCCACACCCGTTGCTTCATATATTGTTTTATTTATAGTATTAGCAACGTTGCTTATGACTGTGCCAATAGTCTTTAATGTCATTCCGACTTGCTCGATAGTTGTCGATATTAAATGTATCGCTTTTTCGACAGGCGCCGTAGCCGCTACCCATTTTTCTAGAGCGATTATTATTTTGGCTACTGGCTGTAAAAAATATAAAACGGCGTCTGCGCCAAATTTAGCAATTCCTCCGGCAAGTTTGAACAATGTTGTTACAATTGGTGCGAAAATATCGAATAAAAGCTTTGCGCTGGCTACTAAGCCCTGGAATACGGTTTTTAGCCTATCGAGAGTTTTCCCCGTTGGTATAACAGCAAGCATAATATTTTTAAATGCATCAACCATAGACATCAAGTCTTTAGCTGTCATTTTTGGAATAACATCGCCAAATGCTTTTGTCAACTCATCTATAACTTTTAGAAGAGCACTACAAATTTCCTTCAATGCCTCGAGGGCTTTTGCACGTCCACCCATTTTCGACCAGCTTTCAAGCAAATCGTTTCGGGGTTTATTCATAGCATCAAGTATGGGGCCGAAAACATCCTTTCCCAAGTAATTAAATAGATCGGCGGCCTCGTCAATATTACCAATAATATATCTCCAAGTCAATGCCCAGGAGGAACCAACACGCTCGCCAAGTTCATCCGTCATTTTAGATAATGTATTTATATTACTAGCGGCTGCTTTATATTTAGCGCCTAGTTCATCCGATTCATCATTAAATCTTGAAAATGCCTCCACGACAATATCCGTAGTTAACCACTTTTCACGACTTAAAGATTCTCGGAATGATCCCCATTTATCGATTAGTGCGTCAACATTTATCCCCGCTTCTCTAGCAACCTCTTTAATTTTTTCTTGTTCTGTCTCGCCTGCCATACCAGCATTTTCAAGTGATCTCCAGTCTTGAAGCTGAATATACCCGGCTTGTAGACCCTGAATTAACTGGGTTAAACCGCCCTGAGCTCGAGCATTACTAACATTATGACCCGCGGCCAAATTCATGTAACCTTTTATAACGTCCAACGAATCTTCAGCATCAACACCAGCGGTAACCATCTTTGAAAAGTTATCCGTCATCTGTGTAAAATTATACACTGTTTCATCAGCATAAGCATTAAGATCATCAAGCCATGATAAAACATCGCTAGTTCCTTTACCCGTAGCAAGTTTAAGTGAAGCGATCGAGTCCATTTGAGTTTGATATTCGCCAAGTCCATCCATGATCGGACGAAGCACAAACTGGTTTGTAATCTGCTTCGCCGCATTTGTTACAGAGTTGACCAAATTAGTAAGAACCGTGGTTGCTGCTATGCCAAAATTTGAAAATCGACTATTAATCGTGTCGATAGCAGTGTTTAATTTATCGAAATCTATTTTACTAGCAGCTGCATCAATTTCTGAAAAACCTTTTCCTGCATCTTTGAACTGTAGTTGTTTTTCGAAATTTTCAAGTGTTTTTTGAGATTGTGCCATGTTTGATTCGAACTGTTTATTGTCGAATTCCATCATGACGACGCGCTCATCTATTGTCTTACTCATTTAGTCACCTCTTTCCAAGCAGATTCTGCCATTGCATCAAATATAGGTTGAAGAGCTGGATTAATGTAATCTCGACCCTCAACCCAACCTCCATTTTTAGTTGCATGCCCGTATTGCAAAATAATTGCAACGTTTACATAATCAGATATGTTAGAATTCGTCCATGTGATGATCGACTTGTCTCCTTCGTGGGTTACCTCATACCCCCAACTCATAGCCGTTTTTCCGGTGTCAACAGGCGTATATGCACTTAATGCCCTCACACCAGCCGCACCATATCGGTGCAATATGCTATTTATTTTTTTCGTTGGATCCTGTTTTAAAAACGTCATGGTATCTTTCCATGAGCCTTTTGTCACTAAACGAACTCCCATTTTGATTTATCACCTACTTAAATTTTGGTAGCATAATCCATGGAGATCCAGCCACCAGCTTTAAGCTTACCCCAGCCTTTTGTGGCGCCAGTTCCTTTTTTAGTCTCAACAATAGTGAATACGCCGACGCCGGTGAAGCCGCCAGTTCTTGCATAATTCGTGCCAGGACCTTTGCGTATGTTTAGATCGGGTATAGATATGCGAACTTTAAACTCTTTAGTTGAAGTTTTGCTTGTGGTTATAGGATATACAACTTTTCCGTTTTTGTCAAATACGTAATATCCTTTATTCTTATTGGCGAGGTCTTTAGCACTCTGCAGATTCCGATAGGCTCCGATCTGAGATTTCGCATCAAACCAGGATTTCCTTACTCGATATACGTTATCATCTGTTTTACTCGTGGATGAAGTGGTTGTCGATGTGGTTGCGGACGTAGTGGTTTTGCCGCCATTCATAGCAGCTTTTACATCTTTACGAAAACCGTCCATAGTATAACCCATCGACAGCTGTTCCCACAGATGATGAGGGTCTGAATGCCCGCTAGCCACTCCTCTAGAATATCCCTCTTTGTGAGAAATTATCACTCCACTTTTTAGAGGGTCTAGGTTAAACTTTTCGCAGAGATATGCAAACAGCTGCACTGCCGCATCATATGCTGTTTTACACTGCGCTCTTGCTTTTTCTTTGTTATCGACGGTGAACCGGTCTCCTCCTGTATATGTTATATAGGAAGGTTCGCACATTTCAATGCCAATATGAGTATCATTAGCACTTCCGCCAGCATGCCAACCTCTTTTATTCCACGGAAGCGTTTGATAGCATGTTCCGGTATTGGCATCAATAAAACCATGCACGCAAGCTCTATCGTAATTTGTATCATTAAAAATACGGATAAAGACCTCAGCATTTGGCTGTGCGCAGCCAACCGAATGTAGCATAAGACCTTTAACCGTAATATTTCTTTCTTCGTTATAACAAGGATTCTTAGTCATAATACTTTCAACTAATTTCATAAAATATAATCCTCCTTTTTAACCATGTCGTCCTGCTCGTCGCGCCTTATTTAGTTTTGCATTGCTACGCATGGTAGCAGCTTTGCCCATCTTTTTAGGCGGCTGATTTTTTATATCAGCAATTTCTATTAACGCCAACAATCTAGACAAATGCCATCGTTCACAAATATCAAATGGCATTCTAAATGCGGATAAATAGAAATATAACAATTCAGACGTCATTGCTTCTCCATTACCACCTCGTGTTCGCTTTTTTATAGTGGTTGCCGTTTTGGTATCGTTAATATAGTTTGTTATTTTTCTTATGTCAGAAGGAGTCATACATTGTATAACATAATCTGGAATTGGCTCGTCAGACATGCAACGTATATATGATATTATTTCTTCTTCAGACATTTTGCGAGTACTGTAAGGCGGTTGTATAAATGGCCGTTTCCAAATTTCCTCCCATTTTGAAATGGCCAATAAACAATGATTTAGATTAATGGTTGTATCCGGATAATAGACAAATTCTTCTTTATCCGGATCCCAAAAATCCATATCATCAGATTGTTTTATGGTTAATGTTAATACCATTTATTATCCACGATTCTTTTCCATCAATGCCTGTACTTCGGCTGGGTCATCGGGAACTGAGCTTCTGAGCTTCTTCGGGAGGCACTGCATTATAAAATCAGATGCTTTATTTGCATCAGACATCAGTTCAACAAAGAGAACTGGGTATGCAGCTGAATGCTCGAAATCGTCTGTTATCTCTTTTGATTTTCTGAAATGTCTTCCATCGGCAGACTTCTCACCATATGTCATAAGAAGTATCTGTTTCATGAGAGTGTATAGTTTCTGCGTATCTTTGGTATCGTAAATCTGCTGCATATACTGTGTCATGCTCAGGCCGTCTGGATTAGAATTTTGAAAATCGGCAAGCTCTGCCTCTGTTAGATTGAACCAAAATGTTTCGGTTACCTCTTCGTCATTAAAATTGGTATAGACTATTGTTTTCTTAAGCATGTTAATTTTCTCCTTTCGATTTAAAAAATAATTTAAGATATTGGGCCTATTTTACCCGTTATACTTATAGATTCTGGCGGTATCTCTGTGTTAACAGTTATGGTGTTGATATCCTCGAACGTGCTTATTTCTGGAGTTAGAATATATGAATCATTAGGATACATAGCTTCCACCAATACCTGAGATGGCTGCACAGCTGTTCTAATAGATAGTGTATTCGTTCCCTCGACAGTCTGAAGTTCTGGTAGTTCAGCATCGAGTTCGGTGTTTTCGATATATGGTTCATATGTATCATCTTCTATGTCCGCTTTACGTATCATAGGATAGAATGTGAGGTTATCACACGTATAGCCTGAAGCAATCCTGATTTCGATATATCCATCAATGGATTCATTTATATTAAACCCATTTCCAACATCTGCGCCTTTAACGTTCCCATTCTTATAGCAGCGTAGCGTATAACTATCATTTCCTCCGTTAGACGGACAACCAGTTAATATATAACTTTGAGACGCCAGCGAAAGGTCGCCAATCTTAAAAAAAGCGTTATTGCTTGCTGTCCCATTACAAGTTACACTACCATCATTATTAACCGTAAAAGTTACACCGTTTTTAGTTTTACTCGAAGCTGTATTCTGAAGCAGATTCTTCCTCACCCTATGCAGTTTCTGCTCCCCATAGTCAATATATTCAGCCTCGTCTCCTACCATTTTGATTTGTTCGGGGAGGTAGATGTTAGTTGTTGGCAACAAATTTTTCCCCTCAACCGTCACAGGCACGCGGTAGCCGTAGGGTTCGTAGGCCGGCATAGTCTGCTCCGTATATGTACCTTCAACCATCATATATTTAGTTTCAATTGAATTTGACGCATCGTTAAATCTTATAAACGCTACATTTTGATCCGTTATCATAAATGTACCAAATGTTTCATTGGCAGATACTGGATTTGCTTTGTCGGCACAAGTAATACCATTGCCTAAATAGTTTTTGTTAATATCAAAGCAACGCAAATTATTATAGTTTGTGCCTACTGTTCTTGTAAGAGAATAAATAACATTCGGTGTCACTGCAATAAAATCGCTATATACTGTAGTTGAACTACTAATAGCAACACCCATATCGTTTATCACACCATGGCTCCAAATATTAGTACAAATATTCTCCGTCCTATCTCCAACTGACTCACAGTTAATAGTATTGCCATAAATGCGGTAATTTTTAAGAGCCTGTCCGATTGATGCGAATGTCAGCGGCGCAGTATTGCTTGTTTTTTGAGTTACTCGGTGGAGTATTCCATTAGTAACAGATTTTCTTTTCTGAATATATTCAAGCTCATTACCAATTTTTCTCAATGGTTCATCAAGACTTACAGTATGTATTACCGGATCTTGATAAGAAATGTAATTAGTTTTTGTCTGACCACGCTCTAATTGGATATTTGTATATGCTATGTTATCACCAGCATTAGCAACGCCAAGTCTCATCTTGGTGATTGCTGCGTTTTCTGGAACCAAAAAAGTAAGCTGCTTGCTATTAGCGTTATTAGCATATACCTGACTTATTTCTATTCCATCAGAATCATAAAAGAATATATAAACTAATCCAGGATTATTGCTATCGGAATACCAGCTTAACGTGTAATATTGTCCTGGTTTGCACGGTATTTGATAGTAAGGCATAGTGTAGCAGTCGTTATTTTCAGCCTGTATTAAAACACCAACTACATGTTCTTGTGTTTGTTCATAAAATCTCATATTCCCGCGTACTACATTGATACTCGATGAAAAAAAATCTTCAACATTAAATAAATTTTTACCATGAATCGAAATAGGTAACATATATTTTCCGCTATTTTCATCATAATCTCCAACATGCACGCCATTCAAATCGTTACCGTATATACTGTAAGACTCGATGGAGTTATCAAACCGTACAGGGTGTTCATTTAAAATATCATACCGATCGTCGTAATATATAGTGTCAAATACGGCATATTTAACTTTGGTGAAATCGAATTGGCCGTCTTGTTTTTCTACATATATGTCAATATCGCGGTTGCTCACTGCACCATAGCCTAAATTTATAAAGAAATAAGCATTTACATCGCCATCACTTACAAAATTATACGTTTGGCCCGTATACACTAGGGTTATTTCATAACTGCCTGGTTCTGGTAAATAAACACCAAAATAGGAGGTACTAATCTGCTTCGCGATAAAAAGCTTGGAAAGCATAAAAGCATTTATCGATTCAATGTCGCTTGAACTAGTTTCAACACTAAAACCAACAACATTTCTAGTAGATTCTTTCCTGTTTTTAAAAGATAATGATGCCGCCCCAGTAACTGTCTTAGAACTCAGATATAATACATTACCGTATATGTCACAAACTCTTTCAATTTCTCTGCCATCATGATATATTTTAGTTATTTCATGAGAAGAATCATTCACAACTCCTTTTACCATACTGACTCACCCCTCATACAAAAAATATAGAAGTGCTGTTCTAGAATTAGGAGTAATATTACCATATACCGACTCGCTCATTATTACTATATCATCGGGTGTTAAGCATTCACCTATAGCAATATTTTGAGCCGTTTGCTCTTCTTTGATCTCTTCAACATCAGCAGCGACATTATTTAGTCTGGCTGTCAGATCGACTGGGGCGGTACCGCCGTCTTTTATTGCTGAATTTAGCTCAAGTAAAAGAGTTTCTATTCTGCTCTGTGGCTCTGGTAAAACCGTTTCATGCCCCAGAATATTTTTAAGTATCTGCTCGACTCGACTTTGATGAGTGGTCATCTTTTCACGATCTCCTTTCATAGCACAATAAGAGAGAGCTTACGGCATATGACAGCACGACTCTCTCTTACTATACCATTTTGATTTTACGCAGTCGGAAGGTTTGATACGGTTCCATTGAGAATGCCGATAACAGTCGCCGGTGGCGGAAGCTGAGGTCTTGTGCCTGTTGTATTTGTGCCACCACTGGTGCTAGAATCCGTTCCATAAAGATAGTTCTTAAGAAGAGTGAGACGTTGTGCTCCTTCAGTTCCTGCAAGTACCTTAGCTGTATCAATGGTGAGAATCGCCGACTTCTTTATAGTCTTTGTCGTACCATTGACTGTAACCGAACCGATCTCGACAGGGGTTGTTGTGAACTCCCAAGAGAATGTTACTGCTTCTGGAGAATCATTAATAGACTGATATGAACGTTCTGACGGAGACGCAGTCGCATTGTAAATAAGATGTATAAGATCGCCGGCATCATTGAAATCTACATCATTACCCTTTACTGTTGTGAAGCAGAGACCAAATGACTTTCTGCTCTGCTGACCAACTTTAAGGCCGCTTACGATTTCTGCTGAGCCATCGCACTCCATAAACTCGTCGGGATATGTATATGCTTCGATTGTGCCACCAAATTCTTCAGCAGATCTAAGATCAATATACTTTACATCGTCTGCATATAGAGGATTTGATTCTGCGCCGGACGGAGACTCTGTAACGGCGGTAACACCATTCCAGGCAACACCATTAGGATATGTTCCCGTTGATGATTTCGGATAGAGTACCACATTTCTGGTACCTGTTTCATAATATTTCTGTCCATCGGCATCCCATACTATTTTTGCCATATGAAAAACCAACCTTTCTTTTTTATAATTAAAAATATACTGTGAATACGTTATGATTCAAATTATCGTGAGTAAAATGACGATCATATTTCACATATGACAACGCACCTTTCATTTCATCAATATACGAATCTTGAGGTCTTGGGGTAATAAAAGTTACAGTGTATCGCATTCTTGAATAATATGATTTATCATTTGCGAAATAATCTTCGTCATTTTCTCTCGAATATACCACTGCCGGGTACTTCATCTGAACATTTGATGGAGGTTGAAAATAAACATTATTACTTCCTAAGATTTGTACAAGTTTGGAATGTAAAATTAATCTTCGGGCTTCAATGTTCATGATAAATACCCCCTAGTGTTAGTGAAATTCGTGGGCGCTGAACTTCAGCATAATTTACTTTCCATTTAACGCCCTGCCACTCCACCCATCTAATGGCATAAAAATGCTCCAAAGCGTAAGCATCTGCTAATATCTCTATTGCATTATTTACGTTAATATTATCGTTAAGTGTCTCAGCAGACTCTAGGCGACGAGAATTTTTCGTAACCTCGCCATAATAGTTTCTAACAGTAATATTTTCTCCAGTTACACCAGGAGCAGTTTCAACGGATTCAGCATAGCCTACACGACCATAGAACTTTTCTGCCATTTTGATTTCTCCTTATCAGCCGTTACCGCTGGAAGCAGATGATACTGAATGCTCAACGACAATAGCACTCTTGGGTCTAACAAGAGCTGCGGAGCATCTAGTTTCCATAAGATACTTCTGCTGGTTATAATCAATGTCGAAATCGTCAAACATTGATACGGCTCCGCCCTTATCGGTGCCGACGGTGTAATCCTTAAGATTAATAATAATGCCATCACAAATATACTCGGTAGAAGTAGTTATATCTGTCCTACTTACACTCGACATCTGAGGTACTGCAACAATGTCAGAAACTCTCAGAGCAGTCTTGAGCTCGTCAAGAGTCTTATACAGACGATGACCAATTCCGTCATTAATAAGCAGCATATCAATAAGCATGTCTTCTGTTGTAAACAGCATTGGGTTACCAGAGCCTCTATAGTCCTTACGTGAACGGATACACTGTTCGATGAATGACTTAGCTTTCTCTTCATTTGTAGCGGTTGAAGATACCGCATATCTCTGACGAATTGTAAATAGAACGTCGTCGGAATAAATCGGTCTTATATTCTGCTCATTGATCTTGTCGTTAGAACTTACAGGTCTTCCATCACCAATAAGATATGCACGAGCCAGTTCCTCGTTAAGCATAAGTCTCATTTCAGCTCTAAGCCACATTACAACATCGAAATCTGTAATGTCGATGATATCGTCACGATCCAGCTTCTGCTTTTTGTATACAGTTGTGGGGGTTGTCACTCTCTTGAGGAGACCAAACACCTCTTCTGTCTTCGGATGGCCCTTTACATAACCCTTGGCTCTTGCTTCGGGTTCTGTAATATCTGCAAACATTGTTTTGATACGGGTAAATGGTGTATGTGATACACCGCCCATAACCTTAGCAACCCATTCATCCTGCCTTTTTATAAATTCGGGAGTATTTGTAATATTCCTAGCTTCTGGAAAAAGCCAGTCAATGTCCTTAATGCCGTAGGTTGCAGTTCCTGTACCGACAACTACGTCTGCAGTATGTGCAAGAGTATCTCCAGAATTTGTCTGCATGCTATGTGCGAGTTCAGATATCTCATCCTCATGTGCACGAGCGGCTTCTCTGAGTGAACCGCACTTTTTAAGATCTGCAAGAATATTATTCTTTACTTCCTCCGCATGCATAAGAGCATCTTTCTGTGCCGTTCCATTCTGTGATTCAAATACATTTGTTTTCATTATTTCTTCCTCCATATTTTCAGACTGTGCGACGGTGTCCCCGCCTTTATCCTTCATAATCTGCTCAATAATATAAGCTACTGCCTGCTGCTGCTCCTCCGTGAGCGAATCAAGAACATCGCCGACTGTTTTATTCGACTTAGCGCTACTTGAATCCTCAGCGTGCTCCATAGTTTCATCATCGAGACCCGCCATTGCAAAAAGAAGTTCTCTCTGCTCATCGGTCATTGAATCGATTATTGCATCGACATCCATACTACTACCTCCATCATTATCTTCATGATTTATATAGTCAAGTTGCTCGTCAAGGAAAAGAATGCCTTCAGTAAATGAATCATCCTCGCCATGCGCAAAGGAACGATAATCAATATATGCTCCTTTGTTGGCGCCCGAAACAACCAAACTAACTTCTTTTATGTCACCATGGGTAACGACATTATCATTTTTCTGCAGTTTATTCGCATATATAGAAAGAGCGCTTAAATCTCCATGCATAACTGCTTCTTTGGCCTCTCGACCCTGTTTTGTATTGTTAAATGTACCATAAATATATACACCATCTGGGCGATTTTCCAAGACCCCATGACCGAGTAAATTATCTATGGAATTACGATTATGCTGCCACAAAATAGGAACTGTCTCTCCGTCATTGTGCGCAAATGCATTATCACCAATCACCAACCCATCGGTGCATAAAATATTATTTCTCGTTGCATATCCTCCAAAATCTATATCTGCCATTTTGAATTATACACCCCTCTTTCGTTTTCTTCTACTTTCTCGCATCTGTTTCAACTTTGCTTGTTGCGCTTCTGTGATTTGAAATCTAGAGCTCGACTTTGAAGTTGTTTCATCTTTAGCATGCGTTGCAAGTATTTTAGAATACTCGCTATTGAAAATGCTAGAATATATAGATGTAATTTGATTCTTTTTAGATTCCAGCTCTTTTTTCGCAGCTTCTATAGACGTATTCATAGAATTTTTCACATCAGTCAACGCGCTTTGCTTCTCGTCTCGCTTACTCTGTTTTTCAGCAGATGCTTTCTCTGATAATGTCTCTCTAAGACTTGAATACTCATTAGATAAGTCGGTTGCGGACTTTTTGTATTTATCAGATATAGCTTGCAAAGTTTTTGCCCTGGCGTCACGTATGTTTTGCTTAGTCTCTGCTGAATTATCTGTTTCAGTTTTTATCTTCGATGCTCTATCGGATATCTCTGAATTTATACGTCTTTTAAGCGCTTCCTTAACGGATGTCGCTTTAGTGTTTTTCATAGCTTCACGCAGTTTTTCAACTTTTCTTTGTGACGAGTCACGAATTGCTTCTTTTCTCTGCTTAGATATATACGTTTCAGAATTTATTTTAGACTCTGAGGTTTTTGTGGCCGAATCTCGTTCTGATTTCTGCGAAGCCGACAACTTTGACTTCTCCATCTTCTGTTTTAAAGACAATGCTAATCTTTGTTTTTTAGCGTCATCAGCAATCGAATTCAATGCGCTTTTTATAGTCTCCAATATCTGAGATCTCTTGTCCGCGGCTATTTTTCTATAAGTAGCCACTTTTGCCTTATAATTTTCGCTAGCTTCTTTTAACTTGTTTTTTTTCTCAGAATTTATATTAGACTTAGCAACTTTCCAGACTTCTTTTCCTTCGTCACTAAGACCTTTAGTGCTATAACCTTTTAACTCTCGATTTTGTAGATAATATTCATGAGCTTTTTGCGGGTCATAGTATTTAGATGAGTAGGAGGTTTTAGATGACTTATATTCCCTAGTTTCATTCGGTGATACATATGCCATTTTGATTTATTCACCTCCAGTGGAGTTTAACAGTTCATCAATCTCATTTTCAAGTTGATCTAGCATTTCATTAAACGCATCTGTTTCAGGATCTCCGCTTTCTTCTGGTACCGAAGATACCGGTTCGGAAGGATTCGTCGGATTTATGTTCGGATTTACAAGCTCATCAGATCCAGAAGATGCCGATGGCGCCAAAGCTAAAATGCCTCTGAATTCATTAGAACTCATTATCTCATTCCGTTTAAATACATCAGAAACTTCTGCAATGGAAGAAAGTGTCAATAATTTGAATGGGTCTCTGAAGTACATTATGGAATGGCCCTGCGATCTTGCGGTATCTGTCAAAAACTTAGCTCTCATGCCCTCGACTATAGCGCTGACGATCGGCTCTATAGTTCGGTTATAATAGTTATTCATTACAGATTCATTCGCAGTTCCATTCATAACTTCAGCCGTTATGCCCAGCTGAGCATATAACATATTAGTGAGATACTCAACTTGCGCAAGTAGATTATTTTCAACGGGACGGTTTAACTGAGTTATGTGTTCTGTTCCGTCAGTATAAGCTATGCCCCACTGCGAATCGCTTAATTGTTTTTCTATATCTTTTACTCGACGTTTTGCCTGTTTATTCTGATACTCCGACTTTATTGTATATGGCATCTGTATTATGATATCAAGCTTTTTAGATGCGGCTTTTTCATCAACAACATCCAATAGAGATAATTTCTTTTTTAATCGCTGCAGTGTAGAATTTGTCTCGTTCATTACAGAATAAAATGGGTTCTCAATAATCGCAACCTTTGTTTTACTCATCATTAAATAATCACGTTGCCCAGTGAGTTCATTATAAACCTGAATACGTACTTTATCGCGACGCCATTCCACAATCTTACCGACCCTCAGATTATATATGTCAATTGAATTATTCTCTTCAGGATTAACATCTGTAATAATCGGAACAATCGCTATACAGCCTTCGTCCAATAGAGAATATACAGCATCCGCCATTAATGCTCGACCGGTTTGATCAATATTAGCCATTCCGGTTAAGGTTTCATTTAATGGCGATTTTATAGTTTTTTCGTATCGCCCCTCGGAATTAAGTTTTACATGACGGATATCCAAACTAGATGCATCGACAGCTATTCTATTATATATAGACGTGACTATTGATTTATCACTACCATTTAATAAAAGCAAACGATCTGGTCGATAACTATAAGAATAATCATCTGAATCCGACCAATACTCTTTGGCTATATCTTGATGCAGGAACGCATTCCAAGCATTTTTAATCCTAGTTATTAATGCCATTTTGATTTATCACCTACTTTCAATCAAAAAACATTATGCCGCGCTTATAAGCAACAAACGCATCCATCATAGCAGATACATTATCGATTTTTGCTTCATATCTCTTTTTTAAAAGTTTACGATTGCCATTGGTATCCTCTATCGTTATACTATTGCCCATTGCATATTGCATTAATGATTCATCAAATATCAAGCTTCTGTCTTCGGCTAGGGTCTTAAGTTCACCTAGTGGCACCGACTCGGTTTTCACACCCTGAATAACTTTTTCGACCCCATATGGTCCATACTCCTGACACCATCTATCTACAAATTCCTTCGCGTTATATGGATCGTATCCAAATGTGCGCACGTCATATTTGCATTTATCAATATGTCGCCATAAATCATCGTATACATCCATCATGTTAAGGATGGAACCTTCCATTACAATCAAGCTGCCCTCATCCATGAATTCATTGTACTTTTCACGTGGAGCTGCTGGCAATTTATCAAGGGTATTCGATGTTATATATGAACGGACCTTTACGCCAAAGACACCATCTCGGAGCGGAAATATAAATGTAAACGCGCAAAAATCATCACCCTGCGATAGATCGGCCCCTAAAGAACATGGCATACCCCAAAATTCTTGTTTGCGATGTGGTAATGTTTCCTCATAGGTAAAGAAATATGCATAACCTTCCATTGGTAGACCAAAACGCTTAGCCAGAATATCATTTCTAGCTGCTGGAACTTTTTCAGCCTTTATAACATCCTGCTGGTATGTTTCATATGTGACAGTTATTCCTAGATTCGGATTTGCTTTTATCCATAAATTGGGTTTTCCAACTTCGGAAATATCGTCTAGCTTATACCACCAGATAGAAACGTGGGGCGCTGGATATTCGCCTTTTAGAATATCCATAAGTTCCATCTTTATAGTATCACCAACACCATTACGGACTGTTCCTTCACTAGAAGTAGCAACCAAAATATAATCTTTCTGCTTAGACGCACCTTGTTCAAGAGCGCCTATAACGTCCTCTCTGCAATCTCCGGACAACCATTCATCGACAGTTACATACTTGGTCCTCAAACCTTGTAACTTATCAATACTCATTGGACGGATTTCAAGCAATGAATTTGTAAGCAGGTTCTCAATACCTTTTTTTGTAGAACAGAGCTTTTGTCTTTTGGCTCTATTACCAGTGGTGTTAAATATAGATCCTTCAGTTAAAAACTGCAACAATGGGCCTCTAGCCTTAGTGATGGCTGTCTTTAAAGGATCTAAAACCTCATTGGCTTGTGCCATTGTCGGAGCGACTGTAACTTGCTTTGTAGTTTGCGTGTCTAGCACTAAACCGTATGCATGTATTATTTCATCGTATATAGTTTTTGCGGCTCCTCTGCCAACAATCAGTATTTGCTTATTTATTAGACGTTGCTTTATCTGCCTAACTTCGTAATGACCGCCACGATAATCTGGATCTGGAACGAATACTGATCGATCTATAAAATAATACCACGAAAATAAATCCTCAAGCCACAATTTAAAACTGTCAGTTAAATATAATGCAGAGCCATCAACAATAGTCAACTCATTCTCACAAAATTTTATAAACCCGTCTATAGCATCACTATCATAATATATAGCTGGATTATTTATTCGCTCATCTATACGATTCATTTGCATCTCAATCGTTTTGCATACTGGTATTTCGCCCGATAATACCTTGTCGCGAAATCGTCCGTAGTAAATTGGAACCGCAGTGTTAGATAACATTTTGCATCACTTCTTCCAATAAACAGATAGGTCTGTCACATTTGATAATGGTGTACTCTTTACATCTTCAGCAACCGTGTCCACAAATTTAATATTTGATGATTTTTTATTATTTGTTGCCTGGTCCCAAGGTATCTGCGATGCGGCCCGTTTAGTTTTTTCCCACGCCTCTGCGACGTGATGAGGAGCTGTAGAATTAGACACTCTACTCCATGCATCATTAGCCTCACCGAATATAGAATTAATATTTCTAGCATAGTCTGAAACCGCTTGCTTAGCCTTTATGTTTTGAGGACCTCCTGTAGGAACGTTTGGTATAGTATTCCATACAACTTTACCTTTACCGGTTTTTTTCTTATCATCAATTGAATCATTTTCTGTTGCCGAATTCTTATTTTTGGCTAAATGAGCATCAAGTTTACCAAATGCAAACTTGGTAATTTTGTCGGTAGCATACCCCACTGCTCTAGAACTCAGTTGATCCACCAGCGCATTACTAGTTTTAGACAAATATTTTTTCAACGGACTTTTAGCGCGTTCTGCCTCTTCATTAGCAAGTCCTCTTATTGCCTTTTCCGTTTGAAGTCTCTTTAGTGCGCTTGTCAAATCAGTATCTGAATAGCTACCCATCTTCATTGCGACAGCTCTAGCCGACATTTGCCCTGTTAAACTTTTTGGCTGGGCGTCACTCGTACTACTATTTTGATTTTTTTGTTCCTTTGCAGAGGCTGCAGCTTTAGCTCGTTCGATTTTTTCTTGGCGGGCACGCTCTTTAATTGCTTGTTTTCTCTCCTTAGCAGCTCTTTTGTCTTTTTCTGCTATTTCTTTAGTTTGCTGTCTAACAGTAGCAAGCTGTTTAGCGGCATTCGCTTTTGCTTGCTCCGCTTTATAACGTTCTTCGACGACTCTTGCTTTTTCTTTTATGTTTGCTATTTTAGCCATGCGGGAAGCAGTACGTCTACTACGGTAACCTTCTTTCAAACTGCCATATATACTTTGGTACCATTTCATACCTTTACGGCCATAATGAATAAGGTCATCATTGGTGACTCCTTCCATAAATTTCATTAAATCACCTACTTTTTGCCTATCTCAATAGACTTGTATTTTGAGCTCATTTTTTGTTTACCTTATTTAAAATCAGACATAATTAAGCACCTATCTTTTATCTATTTTATCCCCCATCTCGCCCAAGGCTCTGTCGATAAATGCTGGTATTTTAACACCCATTTTTTTAAGATTTTCGCAAATACTTATAGTCTCCATAAGTATAATATAAATCGATAAAAATGCAATCACATAAAGCGGGATACTCAGGCCAACTGTAAACAATTCTCCAATTGCTAAAATGGCTAATTCCCCCGCTTTTTTGGACAGTCCTTCTCTCATCTTAAAAGATTTAAGATGTTTGGTGCTCCAGGCATGTATTATACCCGTTGCAAAATCAATGAGCATTAACGCAAGAGGGATTAAGAATATCCAGTAATTCTCTGAATACTGAATACCCATTTCAATTATAAATTTTTCCATTAACTCATTCCTTTTATAAAATGCGTGGCCAGCTATTGCCAGCGCACGCATTATTACTTACATATCGCCGTTACGAATTTTGTGAATCATGGTGTCGAGTCTCTCTTTTTCATGAGCAGACTGAGCATTATCGTATAAACGTTCCAGCGATGCTATAGCACGATCATCAATGCTATGACCACTATAACCATCATGGTCCATGCCACGACTTACATATCGGCCAGTCACCGGCGATCGGCCTCTAGCATGGGACATACCTTCATCATACATAGGCTCCGTATGATGAACACCATAACTAATAGGAGGAACATGATAAGTTCTACCCGAATATCCATCGTATGAATAACCCATGGCATCTTTCATGGCGCAACATTCGCCCATAATATATACAGCTTTCTTAAGATTGTCCCATTCGTCCGATGTAATTTCACCCTTACGAGTTACTCTTTTTATCTCTTCGAGAACGAGATCTTCCAGGTCTGTAAGCGCTTTTTCTTTAGCACTATTTTCTGCCATTTTGAATTTCTCCTTTCTCTTAATATGTCACGCTCAGATCAGGGCGATCGATCGTAATACTTGGATCGGAAACCAATATCGGCTGATCCGTAATGTTTCGTACTGTGAGTGTCTGGCAACAACCCCTAACAATTGCTACTGACTTTGTTCGTGAAACATTATTCAAATCTCCGACTGCCCCGGGCGTGCTATCCATAGTAGACGCTTCAATTGTGCCCCCATCAATAGCATAAGCGAGAGAAATTGTCTCAACTGTGCCGCCGGTCGGGATTCCAATATTAGCATCGAAAGTTACTCGATACTGAGCTGCTGATGATCTATTACATGAACATCCAACTCGGTTGGGAACCCACCCTCTAAGAAGAATATTGCCACTGCCCAGTCTCGGTATGACAAGACCTCTATTACAAGGAACGGGCGCCAAATTAAATACGACAGATTCGCCGGGGTTCACGGTCTGGACACCAACGGATGCGAATTCAGCCATATAGCAGCACCTCCTTTTTAATTAAGTCCACAACCACAACCGCTATAATAATTCTGAGCACAGCAATTCGGATTCTGTACAATGTATGCCGGTCTTGCTGGCGGGTTCAGATAATTTTCAAGAGCGGATGTCTGTGCCTCATTATTAGCGATGATCGCCGCTGTCTGAGCATTCTGTGAAGCTGCGAGATTAGCCATTGTAAGTTTATTCTGTAGATCGGCAATCTTATCGTTCTTAGCATCAAGTTCAAGCTGACAAATCTTATCCATAAGCCCCTGGAAACCAGCGTTCGTTGAATTAACGAGAGCCTGGGTATTGGCTGTCTGTTGTGCCATAATATCACGAACGCCATCTGATATGGCAGCACGATCTGCGCAGTTCTCAGTTGCGATAGCATACTTAACATCCGCGATAGCCGCTCTATTCTCGCAACAGCAATTCTGCTGTGCCATTGAAATATTATTGAGCTGATTGCTAAGACCGGTCTGAAGACCAAACAACTGCTGCATGCTAGCCATCTGTCTTGCATTATTAGATACTTCTGCAGAATTTGCTGCAGAATTAACGCATCATTCCTATCATTTGATTTGCTAACTGACTGTACTGCATGAATTGCTCTTGTGACATTTGGCCATTAGCCATAAGACTTCGAACCATTTCTTCTGGTGATTTCCCCGCAGATGTTAACTGATTTTGAATCATTTGCATCTGTTGCTGAATATACTGAATATTGCCCATCGGATTTGTCTGTGCCATCGGCTGAGGTTGTCTATTTTGAAATTGGTTAAACATCATACGAAAACCTCCTTATTTGGTTAACTCATCTATAATTTTCTTAAGCTCGTCAAATTCGCTGCGGCTAACAAATGACGCCTGTAATTGCTGTAATCGAGCCTGATCATTTTGAACTTGTGTCTGTTGAGCAGCAACATCGGAATCACC
This sequence comes from uncultured Candidatus Saccharibacteria bacterium, assembly GCA_947303945.1. Classification (GTDB taxonomy): domain Bacteria; phylum Patescibacteriota; class Saccharimonadia; order Saccharimonadales; family Saccharimonadaceae; genus UBA2834. The sequence continues at coordinate 49,950 of CAMYZS010000010.1, forward strand.
AATGAACGAGAATCCATCGCAAGCTTCTTCCAAGCCATTGGGCTTAATTGATTTTATCCAGAATCGTTTATTAGTGAAATCCATAAGCAAGATAGTTCGTCCTCTTTCAACCTGGTACATCTTAGCCATCTGCTCACCATTCACAGGGATTACAACAATCGGTGGTTCTTGCATGTTCGGATTAACCTGCTGAACCGGCTGCATGTTCGGTTGGATTGTTTGCTGCTGTGGGTTTTGCCCCCATGATTGAAGTTGATTAAATGGCGGTGAAACCTGTGGTCCTGGATTGTAAAAATTACTCATACGTATCGCCCTTTCTCATAGTAAAATATGATCCTTTCATTTCCGGTATCGCTAGTATCGTAATAGAACCCGTCTATCACCGCTATAGCGTGTATACCAGTGCCTAAAATATACTTGCCTCTCGGATGGTCCATACAGAAATCATAAACTGTATATGGGCCAACCCCTTTGTCTATAACTGACATTTGTATGTATCCATATAGATTAAGGAAACGACCCCATACGATGTTGGAGTCCATCATATCAGACATTTCAAAAGCCAGCATGGATAGCCTTAAAAATATCTCATCCCAATCTAATTGTAAAACCGCGCACAATGACCTAATCACACAATCGCCAACTAGTTTTCCCTCTCTATTAGGATTAAAAAATATAAAACGATCAGTCATCATCGGCATCCTCTTCATCAATTGCTTTTATATCAGCAGCAATAGAGATTCTCCAAGCGCACTCTTTAATTTGCTCTTGATAGGCGCTAACAACAAATGAATTGCTTGGTGGATTGAATGCTATTCGAGTCTTATAGTAAATATAAGCTTTCACATCATCATATACTCCGCTATTAGCCCCCAAATAGTCTTCCCATGTTTGATCATGACCAGTTATGGCAAAGTCTATATCACCAACACCTATTTGATATAGCTCTTTTATGTGAGCATTAATAAATACTATTAAATCTTGGTCGAATTGAACATAGTCGCGTTCAAAGCCTATCATTTTTTTGATCGTTCCTAAGATTGAGGAATCTATTACATTCTCAAGCTCGGGCATTAGTATCACCTCCACGGTATTGTATCATTTGGTCTACGTGGTTCCCACGGTTCTGGTATTAACCGCTCATCTCCATAATGTATAGCATTATGCATCAAAAAACTGCAAGATATTGCATTCTCTTCATCCAACAAAAGCGGAGAATGGCCTAAGATGTCTTGCTCACTTATCGGATTTATATGGTGGATATAAATTTTTCCTTTTATCGGAGAATCTTTACACCCCAATTCAAAACCATCATCGCGTTCTATAATCCGCAACCTGAATTTTCGATATTCTTCCGATTTATAAAATTGCTGATTTAGATAGCGCTTTCCACCAAACGTCTCGAAACCAACAGAACCTCCGAGTTTTAAATATAAGAATCTATCACGAAGCGAATCAAACTTTATCAACTCAGAATATGATTTATTCATTTTGTTCACCTCGGTATTCTCTGAATGAATTTATAGCATTTGTGTACAATTCTTCTACTCGTTTTTGTTCCTGAATCGCTTCGGTTTTGGCTGCGAGTAATGCGTTTTGCTTTTCTAGCATCTCACGTTCCAAACGTTCTTTAGTCGACCCCAATTTTAAAAAATGAGTAGTCTCTTGTGACGTAGCTGTACCATTTCTAAGCCTTTCTTCAACGAGATTGAAAGCAAGGGAGATTAATTGCTGTTCTCTGCCCTCGATTGTCGTAGCAGGCCTAAAGTTTGGTGATTGTTTGTTACCGCTTTCTTTTGGTTTACGCACACTTAATCTTCCTTTCTTAATAGTTTTATATACCTTTTAGCGACATTCACAGCACTTTTTAGTCTATCGAAAGGAGAGCGATCATCACCATGCAAGAAAAATGAGAAAAATCAAGACATTGTTAAATTATTAGAGGCATTGTCTGAGAATGCACTGTGAATGTCGCTAAAAGGTATTTCAAAAATATCCCCCCGGAGAATTTTTTAGGAGGCCCGCGAAAATGGAAGGGGGGTTATTTTCTTTAGAGACCCCCCCCCTCTATAAAGGGACAACCCGTAAAAACGGATCTTTGATTTTATTTGGCCTTAAGCACCATGCGTGGTATTTTCTTCGCTTAAAATAAATTCGTGATTGACCAGGCGCTCACACGTGGTCGCAAAAGACGACAAAGTACTATAACCAATGAACACAACGAATCCAATCGTCTGTTGCGTGCAAGCATGTGAGCCCTTTACTCTTTCACGCCTTGACTTGTAAGTGTGTTTGTGTGCGTGTGTGTGAGCCCGTACTATACGCCATGTATGCATGCTTGTATGCGTGTTTGTGTGCGTGTGTGTGAGCACGTGCTATACGCCATGTATGCATGCTTGTATGCGTGTTTGTGTGCGTGTGTGAGCACGTGCTATACGCCATGTATGCATGCTTGTATGCGTGTTTGTGTG
>CAMYZS010000011.1 GCA_947303945.1 uncultured Candidatus Saccharibacteria bacterium
TTATGGGAATGTTCCTTTTTTGTTTCTAGTTCTTTCTAAATTCGTTAACTAAGCCCACACCCCCTAATTCATTGACAAACAAGCCTCACAGTGGTAAAATGAACCAGCACAACTTCTATTCGGAAGTATTGCAGATCTTTTACGTCGTACACTAAATAAAGAAGGGGGGAGTGTAACTTGGCGAAAATAATACCATTCAAAAATAGCCCAGAGAGAAAGTGTACCACTTCTCCGAGCAACTATCACACAATAGTCCAATCGGCAATCCGAGATTATTGGATAAAGATGGACTTCATCAAGTCCGATAACCTATACACCGTCAGATGGGTTCCTAAAGACCCCAAACAAGATATCAGGATATTAACCGCGGGACGTATACTGTCAGATAAAGAAAAAAAGAGCACCGCCTTCTTCTCGACAGGCGGAGCAATGCTCTCGGAGCGGCTATCTGAATTCACAGAGAGTAACTACGCAGCCCTCTGCGAGAAGGATATTACCGCCATCGATATGACACAAGGCAAAGGTATTGCTATGATAGCGATACCATGCAAACACGGATTTCTTATAGGCGGTTGGCGCAACGAGAAGTCCGACTGCTATCTTGCAGTTAAAATGCTTGCATTTGCGATGTATTGCCTGATCGCTGTAATTACAGTCACAACAGACTCAGAATCTGCAGCTATCCGTTCGATCATATCGAATGACACTCGTCTCGGCCTAGATAAACGAGTAGCTCAAAATGTAATCATTAGAGCTGCTATATCATAGGTATAGCCAAAACGACAAGCCCGCCACGGTAATAATAATTACAGTGGCGGTTTTTTATTTCAAAAAAACGGAGCCATTGTCTAAAATGGCTCCATAGAAAGACACGATGTTTTTATCCGACCGCGCGCCATATCGCATCCTCGACAGCATAGAACAGCCTATCGGGTAATGCATGTAATACTTCAGCTCCTTTCGTCTCCCCCTCCTCTCGGATATAATCCAAGAGCTTCTCAGCGAAAATTTCGGGCTGTATTTTCTCGATCAGCTCAGCCGCCCCTTCGCCGCCATTCATTATTACGCAGATGGCACGACCGAATAAGAAGTCTCCGTCCTCGTAGGCGGTCAAATCAATCTCGCCCAAGTAATCCTCCGGATCTTGCGGCGCATAAGTATCGCGCACTTCGTATCCATTCCTTTGAAGCAATTCCTCCGCCGACTCTTCGCCACTATTAGCCGCTCTCACATCTTCAATATGAAAGCCTGATCCTCGAAGCAGCAATTCCTCAGCTTTTGTCCTGTTTACTCCGTTAAGCGTTCTTTTTTTCTTCATTTCTCTTCCTCCATTTTATAACAGCCAACGCTTTGCCCGGAATGAGAATCTCCGGGGCTGATTTTCATATTCATACTCAACGCATTAATACAAAAAACAGACCCGAAAATCCCACCAACAGAGGATTATATCGTGTCTTAATGTACTACTTTGGCATGAACATCATACCTTATGACCATTCTATCATACTTTCCTAATATAGTCAAGACGACGAACAGATACGCGGACGCACGTAACGGCGCACGCTCAAACTATACCTCTTTAACTTCCCTACATTTTCTCCGGAATCTCAATCCCTAACAAATCCAAAGCCCTCGTTAACACAAAACTCGCTTTTTCAATCATCCACAAACGTGCCGAACGCTCAATATCTACAGCGGAAGAAATCGGCGTTTTCTCATAATACCTATTTAGTTCTTGCGCCAGTTCAAAGGCAAAACCAGCAATTTTATGCATCGGAAAACCATCTAGCATCGCCGCCACAATCGCTGGAAATTCAAGTAATAATCGCAAGATATCTTTCTCTGCCTCAAAATCATAATCCGAAAAATCAATCTTAGCAAAATTAGTATTTTTCTCCAGAATTCTCCGCATCCTCACACATGCGTACTGACAGAAAGGACCCGATTGCCCCGTCAAAGCAAAAATCTTATCTGGATCATATAAAATTCCCATCTTGCGATCAGCCACGAAGTCAGAATATTTAATCGCACCAACCGCAATCTTTGCGATATCTTCATCTGATATATCGCCATCAAAGTTCTCGCGTACTCGTTTCTCGGCATCGTCAAGCAGTTCTTCCATCAAAACCACACCTTTACGTGAAGACATTTTCTCGCGCTTACCGTCTGGCCCAATCTGGTCAATCATACCAAAATTCAAATGATAATTGTTTACTGTTAAGCCAATTTTCTTCGCCATCGCAAACAATTGCTCAAAGTAGAACTTTTGCTCCATACCAGTATTAATAATAATCAAATCCGGATTGAAATGCTCCACACGATACAGCATGCAACCTAAATCAGTCGTCGCATACAATGCCGTACCGTTACTTTTTAGCATTAACATTGGCACATTGATGCCAAATTCATCTAATTTACAGATAACCGAACCGTCTTCATTTCTTTCAAAAACACCGTCTGAAACATATTTTTCAACCGCTTTCTTGCCGCCTTCTACAAACTGGCTCTCGCCCATCTCATATTCGGTTGAAATCCCTAAACGCGACATCACCTCGTGCATATGATTAGTCGAAATCTGATTAAAATGCTTCGACATTTTAATTGCTTCAGAATCTTTGTTCTCCAGCTTCTTTAACCATTCTTGCGCCTCGTTAGCTAAATCATGTTTACCAACCTTCTCTTCTTCCTTTAAGTCCGCCTTCATCTGAATATAAATATTGCCAAGATCATAAACTGTGATCTTATCAAAATCTATTCCTGAACGCTTAAAGCCAGCCGCCCAAATCCCAAACGGCGTGCCAACGTCGCCAAGATGATTATCTGTTATTACCTTCCAACCGTTAGCCTCAAGCACTTTCTTCGCTGCCCACCCCTGCGTACCAGGGCGTAAATGGCCTACCGAGTACGGTTTTGCCATATTTGTACTTGGGAATTCATCTAATGCAACTTTACCCATTCCAGAATCATTATCCCCATAATTCTCAGACCAGATATTAAGCAATTGTTCTCGTAAAGCCTTCCCAGATACGGTTATATTTATGAAACCTGGACCAGCAATCGATAACTTATATCCACAATCCTTCAGTTTTCCAATAATTTCTTCGGCAATCTGACGGGGAGCTTTACTAACCTGGCGCACTAAACGCATTGCCACATTCGTCGAGTAGTCACCAGTAATATCTCTCGGTACATCTGCAAAATCAACTACGACATCATTAATACCATATAAATCGTTGATAACTCCCCTAATTTGTCCCTTCAGATTGTCCATAACAGCCATATTTTACCATCAAAACACCATTGTTTCAAAAATAAACTTGACATATAACACTATTTCCACTATAATAAATGCGTTACATTCGTTTTATTACGAAGAAAAGTACATGGAGATCGCAAAATGACTTTTAACTACAAAGACGTCAAGACTATCCTCGACAACATGGAACTCGTAAACGCATTCCTTAAGGACTCCAATAATCCGAATATTGTCGGAAAAATGGAGAAAGCCGGCATTCCGACGAGTGAGTATCGCGTTCGCGCCATGCTAAGCGCCTACGCTGCAAGCCTGACAATGAAGGCGCAAAGATATATCGAACTCAACGAGAATCGCCGCCGAAGTCGGGAGACCCAGCGGCTCTACCGGCAGCTCACCGCGAAGGGACTCAACCCTCACGATAAGGAGAAGCTGCTGGAAGGAGCAGCCATCCTCGACAACAAAGAGGCTGTAAACGCGTTTGTATCAAATTGCGCAATCGACAATACGATGCGCGAACTCGGGATCAGACCCGACAAGAAGCACATCGAGTCGATGCAAATGCTGATTTGCCGCAGAGCGAAAAATGCGGCAAAGAATAAAGCGCGTCGTCGACAGAGACGTACTCACAACGGCATCGCTAAGCCACAGGATAAAGCGCGTCGTCAGCAGAGACATACCCGCGAAGAAGAGGAAGAGCTGCAGTTCGAGTTCGCCACTGATGATGGCGACAATATGGTCTCCTAAACACCTGGGGCGGTCAATAAACTGACCGCCCTTTTTTCATGACTTTTTCTCAAAACTATTTACTCGCCGCACGCATCAATCCTTCAAACAACGGATGCGCCCGATATGGTCTACTCTTAAATTCTGGATGCGCCTGCGTTGCCACAAAGAAATCACACTCTGGCGCCTCTACGAACTCCACTAATTTACCATCTGGCGAAGTTCCCGAAACCACCAAACCACCCGCTTCAATCTCTTTTAAAAACTTCTGATTCACTTCGTAGCGATGACGATGCCGCTCAATCACGTCTTCCGCACCGTACAACTTGGCCACTTTCGATCCCGACACTAACTTTGCCAAGTAGTTCCCTAAGCGCATTGTTCCCCCCGTACTTTCTTTCCCTTTTTGCCCTTCCATAATATATACAACATTTGCATTCTTTGGTGCATCAAACTCTTCAGAGTTCGCCTTTTTAATACCGCCACGTCGTGCCGCCGCAATTACCGCCGTCTGCAAGCCTAAACAAAGCCCAAGATACGGTTTATTGTGTTCCAAGCAATACTTTCCGGCTGCAATTTTACCTTCTACTCCGCGAATGCCAAAACCACCCGGTACTACAAGCCCATCTACGCCAGCAAAATCGTCTTCCGTCGCCTTCTCTGCATCAATCCAAACCGTATCCAACTTCACACCAACTTTCCACGCCGCCGCCTTCAAAGCTTCCGTCACCGATAAATATGCATCCGCATTATCAATATATTTCGCCACTAAGCCAATCTTCACTTTCTTCTTGAAGTCCGACTCAATATTCTCCACCAACTCTTCCCATTGGCTCATATCTGGATCACCGTGATCTATGAACCGCTCCAATGGTGCCAAAACGCCACCTTTCACTGCATTTAATGGTACCTCATAGACAGATTTTGCATCCGGCATCAAAACTACCGCATCCTCACGCACTGCACAAAATGTCGCAAGTTTCTTTGCAATTTGTGGCGCTTTAATTACCCGATCAACATCCATCCTTGCTACTACCATATCCGGAATAATCCCTAATTCACGCAAATCCCTCAAAGAATTCTGCGCCGGTTTCGTCTTAAATTCCTGCGAGGTCGACAACCATGGCACATAACAAACATGAACATATAAACAGTTCTCGCGACCAACCTTCGCACTAAACTCACGAATTGCCTCCACGAAATGTGGCCCCTCCAAATCGCCAATCGTCCCGCCAATCTCTACGATATGCACATCCGAACCAAAGTTCTTCGCATTTTCCAAAAAAGTCTGTTGTACAAGACCAGTTGCGTGTGGTATCAGCTGCACTGTCTTACCACTAAACTTTCCTGCACGCTCTTCGTCTATTAAACGTTTATATAGCTTCCCAGAAGTCCAAATCGAATCCCCAGTCATTTCCTCGTCAATAAACCTCTCATAATGGCCCAAATCGAGATCCGTTTCTGCTCCATCTTTCGTTACGAAGCACTCGCCGTGCTCACGCGGGTTCAATAATCCAGCATCAACATTAAAATAAGGGTCACATTTCTGCATCGAAACCTTAAGACCCTTCGCTTTCAAAATTGCGCCGATACTTGCTGCCATGATTCCCTTCCCGACGCCAGAAATCACGCCCCCTGTTACAAATATATATTTCGTTTTTGTTTTCATTGGGCACCTCCTTAATTAGCCCACCTTAAAAATACACACCCCTAGCATAAGCTACTTCGCTATAAATATCAACTCCTGTTTTATTTAGTTTTAGTGTTGTAATACTTGCAAATCACTCTATATATAGCGTGTTAGAACAGTACGGCCATCATATTCCCAAATGCTATAATTGCTCTAATGAACTGTTTTTATTATTCCCGCTACCGCTTCTATAACGCCAACGTCAAACATGAACTAAAATTCTTTCTTATCAGCGATATTCATTTCAGCAGTCGCGTAAAATCAAGTACCCTCAACGCCATCACCAATCAAGCCCTTCAAAAACAGCCAGACTATATCCTTATCGCTGGCGACACCCTTGATTACCTTGATACCGTCGAGCAGGATTCTAGCCTAAAACGCCTTACCTCCTGGTTTACGCGCCTCGGCAAAATTGCACCTGTTTTTATCGCGCTTGGCAACCATGACTTTTATCGCAAAAATCCCAAATACAAAAACATCTTTTCAGCAACCCGCCATTGGATTATTGAAAAAAACCAACGTTTTATTGAAGCGGTCAACGTAATTAATAATGTCCAAATTCTCGACAATGAAGCCTATGAGGATAAAGACGTCTATATCTTCGGCTTCACTCAATCCCCCGAATACTATCAATTCGATCGCGACGAATCATATACTACTTCCCTCATCCATCCCGGTCGCGAAGATTTAAATATTCTCCTCTCCGATCTCGATGCGCTCAACCAAAAACTTATCACTCATTTACCAAAACATAAGGCAAAAATCGCCATCATTCACTCACCTATCTATCTTTCCGACTCCCAAGTTGCCGCCAAACTATATGAATTTGACTATTTTATTTCCGGCCACATGCACAACGGCGTCGTCCCGCCAGTTATCAATGATTTTTGGCGCTCCGATCGTGGCATTATCGCCCCTGGCAAAAAACTATTTCCACATGGTTCACGTGCTAAAATCACTAGCCCCTACGACAAAATTATTACCCTGGGCGCCGTCACGACTATCCAAGCCAGTGCCAGACCAGTTACCTTCATGAATCGATTATACCCAGTCAACATCGCCACTCTCGAACTTAGCAAAAACAAACTCTTTATCAGCAAACCAGACGTCAAACACCAATATCTAAGCTTCTAGTGCTTTTATTGTCCAAAATTCCAAATACCTAGTTTACCCTTAACTTCAATCGGCGTGACCGCCTCGATATTATCAAGAATCCAAGCATATCTACCAACTTCATATTTTCCAGCAACAAAGTTATTCGGATCTCTTTCCTTCTCTTTTCTTATAAACTCGTCTGTCATACAGATGCAATCAACCAGTTCGCATCTGCAAATAATACATCCATATCTTAGATCCTTCTCCTTATACAGCTTAGATAACGCTTTGTTTTCCTTTATGTCTCCAGTTATTTTAGATAACCCAGCATGAATATATAATTCTCCTCTATAATTTGTCTTCCAACTCCTAGTTTCAATTGTTTTAATCTTATTTTTTATCAAAGTCGCATACGGCTCTTTTAGCGTTAATACTTTCATATTATCGTCACTACCTATTATTAAATTATCTAAAAAGCCCAGAAACACACCTAGCTCTTTTTATCGTAGCACAAACACGAATGTTCGCTACGCATTAAGAAACAATTCTAGGTTTAATCCAACCCACACAAAGATCGGTCGCTTGAGCTGGCATCTATGCTATGCTATGCTATAAAAAGAAATCATACATATGTTGGCTATTATAGTTTTTTTGAACCTTATTATTTTTTAAGTCCAAAGGAGGTGGTAATAAAAAATGGCGTCAATACTAAACTACCTATGTCGTTATAGTTTAGTCTTTCCTCACAGAGTACTACTGTATACTTGGCTTTTTTGGCCAGGCACAATGTTTATTGTCGCAATTAAATGCGAACATCGACAAGTACACATTGGAAAGGGCCAGAGCCGCACATTCTTCCCAGGCGACCTTACGCTCGGATTCGATTTCGTAGTCTTGCTCACGCTGAGTGCCCTGTTGCAGATAGAGTATACAAATGACTATCTAACAATTACAGCAATCATCGCTGCAATCTTTGCAGTCTTAGCCTGGGCTATCGATATCCAGCAATATCAGGATAGACGCTCAATAGCAAGCCCCACAAAGATTGCGCATGACATATGCGGCTTCTTCGTGTGCGCATGGGCTATCGGCTCTTTAGCATTCCGTGTCATCGTGAAATCCATCGAAGAGCAATCGTTTAACCAATATCCCGGTTTGTGGGTAGCTCTTTTAATCAGCGTCGCATTCTTCTGCACGATGATCTTTATCGACATCAAGAACCCTCCCGACCCAGATTTGATGCATCCACCCAACTGGCGGGACTAGCAGAAGCACTAACTAACACCCCCGGCAACACCAGCCGGGGGTTTGCATTGTAAAAAAAGAAGTCACAGCATACGCGCAACTTCTTTTTCAACATCAACCCATTTAATGTCAAATACTCTTCTCTCAAAGAAAAGAATCCATTCCCTGGTAGGCCCAGCTGGAATCGAACCAGCATTGTACCCTTAGAGGGGGTATGTCCTATCCGTTGAACGATGGGCCCATTTTTATACACTTTATTTTACCACACCATATTGACGCCTAAAAAACTAATCGCAAGTTACGTCGTGTATAATATGATTATGAAAGTTTTAATCGCCGTCCCTACCTTTGAAAACATCACTCCAGACACCTTTAAATCAATCTATGAGCTAAATCGCGGCAATCTCGAAACTGAATTCACTTTCATTCGCGGTTACGATTGCGCCAAAGCACGCAATAAAATCGCCGAAGAGGCCCTTAGCCGTAAAGTTGACTACGTTCTCATGGTCGATAGTGACATAATTCTTCCCAAAAACGCCCTCATCGACCTCCTTGAGCAATTCCCTAAAGTATGTTTCGGCTACTATATTCGCCACAAATCTAGCAAGAAAATAGAGCACACTGAAACCACCATTAATAAGCCCGGGGATTCCAATACTAATCCATTCTTCACCGAGGAGCTAATCAAGAACCGCGATAATGGCATTTATCGCCTACCTATCCGTAGTGCTGGCGCTGGCTGCGCACTTATTCAAACAAAAGTTTTCGAAGACCTCGAATATCCCTGGTTCGACTATATCTCATACAAAGACAAAACTTTCCTCTCCGAAGATTACTATTTCTGCAAGCAATGTCGCGACGCCCAAATTCCTCTCTATGTTGATACGCGCGTCGCCTGCAGTCACCGTTTCATCAGCTTTCAAAATGCCGACAACACCTAAACATCAGGTTCATATTTGTTTACTCCTTCATCAGATGTTATAATAACAGAGACAAAAACTAAAAGGAGTATTCATGAAGTTATCCGAAGAACTCCAGTGGCGCGGTTTTACCGCCGAACACACACTGGCCCAGATATCAGATTTAGACAAAGCTCCGCGTAATTTTTATTGGGGCACCGACCCAAGCGCTGATTCACTTCATATCGGCCACCTCGCCGCCCTCATGATGTGCGCATGCTTTGTTCGCCACGGCTATACTCCTTACTACCTCGTCGGCGGCGCCACCGGCCAGATTGGCGACCCTAAGGATACCGCCGAACGCGACCTCAAGAGTCTCAACGAAATCGAGCACAACAAGGCCGCCCTCGCCAAGCAAATCATCAAGGTCACTCATTCTCCCGAAGGCACTAAGCTTGTCGATAATTATGATTGGTTCAAAGATATCAAATTTCTTCCCTTCCTCCGCGAAATCGGTAAAGCCTTTAGCATGACTCAGCTCCTCGACCGCCAATTCGTCCAAAAACGCATCGGCGAAGGTGGCTCTGGTATCTCTTATGCCGAATTTAGCTACACTCTCATCCAAGGCTACGATTTCCTTCATCTCTTCCGCACCTACAACATTGACCTCCAGCTCTGCGGTGCTGACCAATTTGGCAACTGCACCTCTGGTATCCACCTCATCAAGCGCCTCGAGAATACCACGGCCGACTGCTACTCTTGTCCGCTCATCATCGACAAGGTCACCGGTCGCAAATTCGGCAAATCCGAAGGCAATGCCATCTGGCTCGACCCCGAAAAGACCTCTATCTTCGATTTCTACCAATTCTGGCTCAATCAAGCCGACGATGCTCTCGAAGAATACTTCAAGTACTTCACCTTCGTCATGCCTGACGAGCTCAAAGAAATCCTCGCCCAGCACAACGAGAATCCGGCTGCTCGCTACGGCCAAAAGCGCCTCGCTAGCGAAGTCACGAAGGTTGTCCACGGCGAAGAAGCTATGCAGCAAGCAGAAAAAATCACCACCCTTCTCTTTGGTGATGGTAAAATTACCGATTTAAACGACTCTGATCTCGACCTCCTTGCCAAGAGCTTCCCGACCACCAAAGCTAATTCCAAACTCGTTGATATTCTCACCGAAACCAACCTCGCCTCTAGCAAAGGCGAAGCGCGCAAGCTTATTGCTAGCAACGCTATCTCCGTCAATGGCACTAAAGTCACTGAGGACCAACTCATCGAGAAAACCGCCCTCATCAAAAAAGGAAAAAACAAGTTCGCCCTCGTCTATTAGAGAGGCACTATTGACTCCTCTGCCAAAATAGTTTAAAATTACATAAACTCGTTGTTTATGTACCTTAGGAGGATGTCACATGGGTATAGACCAAAATTGTAACAACAATCAGCCAGCCGTCTTACATGCAGAAACAGCTTATCTTATTGCGGCAATCACTATCGACCCCAACACAGGTCGCGCCACTAATCTTGACGACTTCGTCGCAAAATGTCGAAATATTATTGAAGTGCCAAGTAGCCCGAGGCCACTCAGTATGGCACTTCCCCGCATTCTCGAAATAGCTAGAAGCGCCGATTATCGAGCAGAAGACCGCAAAACTATCATTGATGCGCTTCGCGACGTACGCATAAAAGGCAACATAAAAGACAGCTGTATAGATTACGAACTCTATACAACAGAGTATCGCCTAAGATGCGTCGACCACCCAGACCCGACAGCGCGATCACTGCCTTTATCTCCTAGTCGTCATTTTACTCCCGTTTCCCCGCTAGGACCAAGAGGAGTTAAGCCTTTACGGCCTATTAAGTAGACAATCCGCGTTATCAACTCAATCCCGCACCCTCTTATGGTATAGCGGGATTTTTTCTTGCAAAAATATCATTATCATCTATTAGCTATTGACTAATTTTAAAAAGTGTGCTACAATCTGACCATACGCCACAGATGTAGCGTAAGCATGTTGATAGACGCTAGTGAAATACTTGCCATATCTAACCTTCTTTTGCTCTCTAGCCTAGCATTAAGCGCACCACTCCACCGGCGCGTTTCATGCTCGGCTAGAGCAAGCACGGCAGATAAAATACAAAAAAGCCAAGGGAGGATATCATCATGGCAGTTAAAACATTTACGGTTCTCGTAGTTAACAGCAACGGACAGGTCGACAACATCACGACCCCCGCGGGGAGAAACGCAGCGGAGATTATTGCTGCGTTACGCCCCAACCAGGGCAGCAATACAATCCTGGTATCCAACGACGGCGCGATTACAGTCGACTACACCCCCAATACTGCACCGAGCAACACGCTCAAGGATGCAATTATGGGAGAGGTTAAAGCCTGGGCTCGAACCGCTCCCGGCTACGGAACCAGAAGTGGCGACGGAGGCTGGGATACGCACCGCGCAACCGCTGTTCTTGCAAAAGACCACCGCACTGACGCTCAGAACAAGGAGGACGCAATCGCTTTCGTCCAGGGATGGCTCGACTACGTCGCAGGCGTTGGAGCTCCCGGCGGAAACAACGGCGGCGGGAACAACGGCGGATCCGAAAACGGAAACGGCGGAAACAACGGCGGATCTGAAAACGGAAACAGCAGGAACAACGGCGGATCTGAAAACGGAAACGGCAGGAACAACGGCGGATCCGGAAACGGAAACGGCGGGAACAACGGCGGCGGCCGCACGGCTACCGATCAGGAGCGCAGCGACTACCAGGCCGGAAAGGACCTGTATAACTCGCTCCGCAGATGATCTTCCGCGCCCCCGGCGCACCCCCCGGCGCAACGCCCCCGGCAGCTATCGACATTATTCGACTCCCCGATGAAAAATCATCGGGGAGATTTTTGTCTCAAAAAAACCCACCAAAAAGAACCCACCCAATAACGTCACTAAAAGCAACGCTCGATGATGCTATAATACTTACATCTAACCAGGAGAATATATGAAGAAAGTTTTATCCTTTGATGTCGATCAAACCCTCAATATCGCCAAAACGCCCATTCCGGACGATATCGCCGATCTTCTCACACAGTGCCTCGACCATTTCGAAATCTGTCCCATTTCTGGCCAGAAGTTCGACCAATTTCTCTTCCAAATCGTCGATCGGCTCAAAAACGCTAAGCCAAAACAACTACAACATCTCCATCTCTTTGTCGCACAAGGCACCCAATATTATCGCTACAACATAAAAAAGAAGGATTGGCAACAAGTCTACAGTTACCCCCTCACCGATGAGCAAGTCAAAAAAATCACCAAAGCCATCGAAACGGCCGCCGAAGAACTCGGCTATTGGGAGGCCGACAAGCTTCAAGAAGGCGACGAAATTATCGAAAACCGCCTCAGTCAGGTCACCTTCTCTGCCCTCGGCCAAAAAGCCGGCACCGAGGCTAAATATGCCTGGGATCCAGATTGCAAAAAACGCGAAGCTATCGTCAAACGCTGCAAAGAACTCGCCCCCGAATTCGATTACGAAATTGGTGGCACCACTTCCATCAATGCCGTCACTCCTGGTATGAATAAAGTCTTCGGCATGACTCACCTCCTCGAAGAGCTCAAAGTAAACAAGGAGGATGTCCTCTACTTTGGCGACATGACTCAGCCAGGCGGCAACGATTACCCAGTCGTCCAAATGGGCATCGATACCATCACGGTTCGCTCCCACGAGGACACCGCTTACGCCCTCCGCGGCATTCTTGGTCTCATCAAATAATACAATCTGTATGCTAAAATAAAAGCATATGAAGAATACAAACTACTTTGGGCGCATCTGTCGCTTCTTGGGCAGAATTAATCTTTTTATTGGCTTCATTTTATGTATCGGTATTGGCGCTTTATTGCTTAGCGCCTCCATACTGGAAAAACCACTTATTCGACATAATCCAGATTCAAACGTAACCTCCACCACATCCCACCTATCACCAAAAACATCACATACTCCTATTATTAACATTTTTCAAAATCAATTTCTCTCTTGGCTTCTTGTTGCCATAATCATTGCGGCTACAGCTATTGCAATTGCTTTTTTAGCCTACAGATACAACGCCACCATTCGCAAGCTCATTGCTAGCCTCGCCAAACATATCAACTTCCCAATCCATATCGTCGAACTTAGCCTCGCTTTACTTATCTGGTCCCCTCTTCTAATCATGCTCATCTTTAGCTTTCCCTATGCGGCCACTTTTTTCATTTTCTCTTTTATTATTAACGAGCTTTTATTTATCTTCGCTTGGGCTTCCTACGGCATGCCAGATTATATTGTCTAGTTTTTACTTTTATTCGGCTATGATAAAATATAAGCATGATCAGCCCTAGAAAAACTTATATTATTGCGAACTGGAAAATGAACTTCACCCCTGGTGAATCCAGTCTTTATCTAAATCGACTCAGTAAACGCATTACCCCATCACGCAATGTTCAAGTTATTCTCGCCCCATCTATCGTTTCCTTACAGCCACTCTCCCTCCAAATTAACCGACGTCAATTTAAGCTTGCCGCTCAAAACTTCTACTGGCGCGACTACGGTGCATTCACCGGTGAAACATCCGTCTCCCAACTTCGTGGCTTTGTCGATTACGCCATCATTGGCCACTCCGAACGTCGCTATATCTTCAACGAATCAGAAGAGGACATCGCCCAAAAAGTTGCCGCCGCCCTTCGTAATGGACTCACTCCCATCCTCTGCATTGGCGAAACCGCAATGGAACGCAGTGACGGCGAAACCGCCGCATCTATCTATAGCCAACTCGCCAACGGTCTACACGAAGTCAGCAAAGAAGATATATCCAAAATCATTATCGCCTACGAGCCAGTTTGGGCAATTTCGAGCAACAAAGATGCTCGCCCCGCCAAGCCCGCCGATATTGAAGAAGCTCAAGCGCTTATTCGCAAACATATTTCTAAACTTTACGGCAAAACTGCCAGCGAAGAAATCTCCATACTTTACGGTGGCTCCGTTAACTCCGATACCGCCGGAGGATACCTTTCCATCAGAGGTATTGACGGCCTTCTCGTCGGCAGCGCCAGTTTGATAGCAGACCCATTCTGTGCTATCGTAGAAACAGCTAAGGGTATAAAAAATGAGCGATAATATTGATTATACAGAATTAGACAAGGCAGTTAACGAAGCTATGCGAGCTCAGTCTGGCCGCCGTCAATCTGCTAAGCCTACCACTAAGCCCACCGCGCAACATCCAATTGCTCGTCCGCAAAGTCGTGGCCGTTTTATAGATTTTGCACCACACGGAGTCTCTATGACTAATCCTGCTCCAGTTAAAACTACCCCAAAGCCTCTTACGCATCAAGTTACCACCCAATCAACTCCTCGTAAAATCATTCAACAACGTCCATTATCTTCCAACGTTTCTAGACAAGCCGTGATTAAACCAACTTCACGCATTTCTGCTACACATAAAACACCAGGAAACATCCCCAAAGCCCCCACCGCAACTTCGCCAAACATATCACGACCAAACATAACTGCCAGAATTCAGCAAAAGCAAGATCATTCAGCTACCACCTCTCCAAAACAAACCCTAAAACCAATCGTCGCCAAAAAAGCAGAAGCTCCAGACGCAAACAGCTATTCTCTCGGCGGCCGCTCCCCATTCTTAGTAGATACGAAAGTCGAAAAACGACCGCTCGGCAATCGCATTCCAGAAACTAGCACCACCGCCATTCGCAGCACTAAAAACATCTACAGCCAGAAAAACCCCGCTAAAGCCCCTGTCGCAAAGCGCAAAAAACACACCGTCACCGAAGCTCCAAAGTCCCACTCTGGCTGGCTCTGGTCATTGGTTGTTTTGCTCGTTATTGCTGCGGGCGCTGGTCTTGGCTATCTTGCCTACTTAATCGTCTTTGCCAATTAAGCTCTAATCTGATATAATTTAGACACGTCAAAACACTTTGGCGTGCCTATCTTTACTTGGTGGGTATAGCTCAGCTGGTTAGAGCGTCGGTTTGTGGCACCGAAGGTCGAAGGTTCGAACCCTTTTACCCACCCCATGTTATATAATAAATATGTGACACTTGCGAGTTTCATATAACGGTTATTATGTGAGTTTTCCAAACTCAACATGAGAGTTCGACTCTCTCAACTCGCACCAATAGAATAAAAAAGATACCCGTTAGGGTATGTTTTTTATTCTATTACATGCAGGGTTCGAGAGAAGCGAACGTAGTTCGCTGCTAGTAGGAGCTGAGCGAAGCAAAAATGCTTGCATTTTTATTTCCGAAGCGACGCCCTAGCAGAAAGCCGAGCATCGCGAGGCGCTCTCTCGAAACCAATAAAAAAGATACCCCGCAGGGGTATTTTTGTTTATCTTGAATATCAGAGAGGCGAACGCACTAATTATTAACGACTACTCTCGATGTAAAGTAATTAGAATCCAGGTGTTGCTGCATTTCTGACGCAAAATCTTTCACCATCGAACCTAAACCGGCAGAATTAGCGCTCCCATCAGAACCGGCTCCACAACGCTGCGGAAAACTTTTGTCATACCATGAACAGCTAACATTAGAACGAGTATTCCATTCGTCGTATTTCTTAAAGAATAACTGGACGGAATAAGATTTCGCATAACCACTTATTTTATTATTCAAATTTTTAATCGATCTCTCACTATCCGCCCGTTGGCTGCATTTTCGATACATCTTAAAGATAGTCTCTCCTTCATTTTTGATTGTGGAGATATTCGGAATTTGCTTCCATAGGTTATTAATATCAGCATAATGAAAAGTACATCCCGAAGATTTATACGTCTCAGAGTATTGCGGAATTTTCGACAGTCCAAAGAGGGCTATCGTGTTAGGGTTAGTTATTAAACTTTTGTCGGTAGTTTTATCAATCTCATCTATTGAATCAGCACATCCATAATATGGATAAATACCTTTCCCCTGCTCTCCTTGGCCTTCTCTAACTTTAATCCTTGCCGACACTGGAGAATCCAATAAGCCAGGTGCATGAGCGCCTTCAGACATTACAGGTGCAACATAATCAAGAGAAGTAGCTTTAAAAGAATTTAATTTTGCAACTCCATAAACCGGAATCTGCTTGCCAATTTCGGGAATATCAGAAAGCGCATGGCAATATTCAAATTCTATATTATACTTTCCTGTTAGGCTTTTACATGCACGACTATATTCGTTGTACATACATGCGTCAACGACATCACTTAATCTCTGATCTATTTCATCTTGTGACGGCCATGGCCATAAATAACTATTACGCCAAATAATTCCACCAATCAAAATAATTACAATACTAATAACTACAAAAAAGAGTGTCTTCTTTATTTTAAAACCGCCTATATAAAAATACTTCTTATTTCTTCTCCCTCTGGTAGTTTTCTTCTTTTTAGTTGTCGCCATACAAATCCTTTATTTTGTACTATCTAATTTATCGACAGCCTTTCTGTATACGCCAATCTGAGCATTATATAGATCTATAAGTCTATTATACTCATTGGCGGCGCTCCTTCTTGTATAATAATCAGCACTTCCATAAAAAATCCTTTTCTGGACATTTGCCTGTTCTAATATTTTATCGGCTCCAGCTAGAACGTCATTTAATTGTGTTTTGTTATCGTGATACAGTTTAGCGATATATTGCCTATCTTTGAATAGTCTGAATAGTGCTTCTCTAACGTAGATGGTATGCCATATAATTCAGTAGCAACGCGGACATAAAGCTCATCATATTTTTGGCTTGACGGATATAATGATATTTCCTCTCGTAATTCAGAATTAGACGCATACAGTTTATTAAGTTCAATTTCTATCCAATCTTTATCATTACCAGAGACCCGAGAATAAACCGCATGCATCATTTCGTGAGCCAAAGTTACTATCTTTGAATTCTCATAGTTATAAAATGCCTTTTCTAACTCAGTCGCTTCTTTGCCGGAATCATAAATATCAATATATTCCTCGCCGTTTATATCATAATAACAGCCTGCAACGTACGCGTTTGGATCGCCATCTCTACCGCAAATACCATTAAACGCTACCTTACCTTTTAATTGCGGAGAGCTTGCATATAAAATGGTTTTACCTTTATCTGTAAGTCTCATTTTTGTCACTAATTTTTTTATCTCCGAAGAGGGTTCAAATTCGGCCGCTTTACGCTTGTCATCATCTGAGGAAATATTTAATAATATTAGAATAAGACCAATAATTAAAACACAAATTATACTGACAATTGTTATTTTCTTTTTAACAACAGTCTTCGTCTCATTTTTATGTTTTTTACTCACAACCATATTATAAAATTATTTCAAAATATACAAAACGCTTGCGCCGAAAAAGTATAGTAACAAAAATACTATAATCTCGAGTTTCCCTTTCTCTTTATGCCAAATCGCTTGCCACGCGATTCACTTCCTCTAGCGTAGTTACACCAGTCAAGGCTTTCAATACACCATCTTGGCGCATCGTAACCGCACCCTTCATCTTCGCCACACGCATAATGTCGCCCGATGTCGCACGTGCCACAATTAACTTTTGAATATCATCGTCTACTGAAATAGTTTCATATAAGCCAGCCCGCCCCTTATAGCCACCAGGCGTCTCCTCTGTCGCGACTCCTTTCACTAGCGTAAACTCCTGCGAGTCTAGTGGCGGCAAAACCCCATAGCCACGTGCTTCACTAACCGCCGGCACGTCACCCGCCGTCTTCGGCAATAATGAGCCGACTATATCCTTAACCATCTTCGTCTCCATATTGGTTGACATATATGTTTCACGACGTTCCGCCACGCGCCGCACCAAACGCTGACCAATCACCGTATTTAAAGTCGAAGCAATCAAAAACGGCTCAATTCCCATATCTAAGAGACGAGGCATAATACCAGCCGCCGAGTTGGTGTGCAATGTCGAAAACACCAAGTGCCCCGTCAAGGCCGCCTGTACAGCTAAGTTTGCCGTCTCACCATCACGAATCTCACCCACCATCACAACGTCGGGATCTTGACGTAAGATCGAGCGTAAACCCGAAGCAAATGTTAAACCCGCATCGACATTAATCTGAATTTGATTCACGCCATCCATCTTATACTCTACCGGATCCTCAAGCGTCACAATATTAATTGTCTCATCTTTAATCTTTTTAATTAAAGCATAGAGAGTAGTCGACTTACCAGAGCCAGTTGGACCAGAGGTCAGAATCATCCCATTTGGACGACTAATCCCCTCCAGAACATCTTTTAATGCTCGACCAGTCATACCCATCTTCTCGATATCCATCGAAGTACCTGACTTATCCAAAAGACGAATTACCACCTGCTCGCCCCAAACCACTGGCGATGTAGCAATACGAAGATCAATCGTATTATCATTAACCACAACCGCAAACTGACCATCCTGCGGGATACGATGCTCATCGATCTTCAAGCGCGCCATAATCTTTATTCTCGAAACCAACGCTGCTTCAATCGATTTTGGCAATTCCATCGTCTGGCGCAACACGCCATCAATACGCATTCTAATAATCAAAGAGTGCTCCAGTGGCTCTATATGAATATCCGACGCCTTCGATTTAGCAGCATAATCCAAAATCGAGCTTAAAGCCTTTGAAATCGGCGAATCTTGAGTAATCGTCAGAGCGTTATTCGCATCAGCTGCACTCCTATTTGCCTCTTCCTGTTTTGCGACCTTATTGACATCCTTAAGGTCAGCCATATATTGCGCTAAAGCATTCTCAACGCCAGCCTCAGAAGTCATTATTGTCCGAATTGGCATTTTCACCAATGTCGACAGATAATCCATTCTCTGGATGTTCGAATTATCCAATACCGCCACTACGAGTTGCCCATTTTGCTCATCTAATGGCACAACTTTCGACCGCTGCGCCACTTCCTGCGGGATCTTTAATAATTTATCTTTATCAAATTTTACTCTTCTCAAGTCGATATAAGGCATATTTAAGGCTACAGCAGTGGCATGCTGAATACAGTCATCCGTAGCAATATTTTTACTTCTAAGCACCGCCAAAACAGGCTGTCCCGATTTAGCAACCTCATTATATGTTTTCTTTACTAAACCAGCATCAACCAAACCATTTTCCACTAAAATGCGGACAATCCTATCTTGTGTCTCTTTGTTGAGGAGCATTAGTCCTCCAAATCATCCGGCTCTAGGCTCTCTAGCTCAGGACTCTCAAAACTCTCCTCGCCCTCACCTTCGCCGTCTTCGTCACTTTTCTTACTAGCCTGCTTACATCTCTTAGCATCTGTATCATACTCTTCACCATCTTTGCATTTACCAATAATAACTTCAACCGTCGGGTTTAGACTAGAAGGGTTAAAAGTCTCTAAATCTGGCGTTGACACCTCAGACGAAATATTCTCTACATACGTAATCTTATAAATGTCCTCACTAGGATCACCAAGAATCATATTTCCCAACCAATAAGAAACCACGACAGAAACAGCGGCCAATAATACTACCAACGCGATATCAGAACTTTTCATTACTTATTGCTCCCCATTGCTTTAATACATTTTTCACTGCGTTCATCTGCGCAAATTATCTTTTCTTTCGAATCAATCTTAACCTCATCGGAATAATAACTTCTATAAACAGCTACAAATTCGATATCCGAATCGTTTTTAGCGCCACGATCATAATCTGACCAACTTATAGTTGCAGACGTAATATCAAAATTACGAATCGAGCTCTCAATTGCCATAATAGCCTTATTAATCTTAGTAGGTTTATCTTTAATACTAATATTCGTGCTAAGTGATTTCAGGTTTAACGCATTTCCTGATTGATCTAATATATTTCCAGATGTACCGCTTTCTCCATTTGTGAGACTCAACAATTTTATCATCTTATCATTATGAACAATCAGCCAGTTAAGACTCGAGTTAGTAGCCTCCTGATTCATCGTTGAAGGTAAGGTATCCGCGATTGCACGCAGAGCGGAACAAGTACGCGTTATCTCGATGTTATCATTTAAATCTTGATCGGCCTCGATTGTCTTTAATGCCGCTTGATCACATTTCGTTTCAGAACGCTCGCTCGCGACAACCTCTAGCCGCTCATTCTTCGCAAGTTCAGACACGGAAACGGCAAGATCCGTCAAGTTCTTCTGTGCATTCACCAAATTATCTATCTCTTCTGAGTTAGCAGCTATCTTTACGACATTAAAAGTAATTTTTTTCGAAAGGTAAATTACGCCAACAACCGTAACACCTAACACAATCGAAGCAAGACAAACAGCAATAAGCATATTTTTTTGTGCCGAATCTATCTTCGCACGCTTCAATAATGCAACACCTTTTCCATTATTGCTGCTGGATTTCTTGACGGCCATAATTATTTCTCCCCATCCTTTCCTAATGCATTCGCTTCAGCAGTAAACATATCTCTAATTTGCACATAACTATCCGTAACGTTCTGCTTACTTGGACCAATTATCTGCATGTGTTTATTTCCTGCCTTAAAGATCCTCGAATCTAATACAACACTTGCCGAAAACGACAATACCATTTGATCGTCAGAACCTCTGCCATAGCTAGAGCTACCAATAACTAATCCTCCAGCTCCTAGTAGTGGACATTCACTAAGAGTAGCCTCTTCATCGAACTCACCAGTCTCGGTATTATACTTAATACAGGCACTTTCAAAATAATAGCCTTTAGTAGTAGTGTCCGACTTTTTATTCGCCTTGTCGTCATTCCCATTTTTATATTTTTCCTTGTCCGAAGAATTATCGTAAGTACGGCGTATAATAATCGTTTCTTCTTCAATATCTTTCTGACTATCATCAATATTATCAGACCCTTCCAATTCACTCGATTGCTCGTCATCTTCTTTTTTTCCACTACTCTTAGAGCCGCTACTCACCATTGGCGCCTCACAGCCTGGTGCGCCTTTTGTATACTTCGCATACGTATAGCCTTTTTCTATATATTCTTTTATACAGAAAGAAGGAATCTCTACATATCCACCTTCACCATCAGGACGCATATAGCTACCATAATCAAAATAGGTTCTTTCGGTGCCTTTCCTAAATGTCTCAAGCGCATGATAACCTATTTTATTCTTAGCCTCTCCGACCGCATCAAATGACAATATATTTTGGCTAACATCTGATGTCAATTCATTAATTCTCACTATGTCGCCATTCGAAGTTCCATCAGGCAAAATCACATCCAACAAGCCAAACACACGTGAAAACTTAATTTTATTATTATTTAAAGCACCAAGATTCTTCATTTGATCTTGAATCGTCAATAACTCATTAACGTTTTTGAAGGTCATAACTGGCACGCCATAATCACTACAACTATCTTTTTTATTATTTGGATTCACACCATTCGTCCTACATCCAATTTCTTTCTCCTGAGTGCCAATCGTAAACGCCTGTCCGCCAGTAATACTTAGCATAATCAATATCACACCAACACACACGCATGCAACAATAATACATACGAATATAATAAAATTACGCAACTTCTGCTTCTGGAGAAGTTCTGATTTTACGTCCGGAACTAAGCTAATCTCGTACATAATTACCTCTTATTCAACCTTTCCGCTAATCCAATCGCAACCGCAAATTCTGCCGCCACCTGCGACAACGCCTGTTGCTGCTGCGGCGTTACGCGTACCATTTGCCAAGGATTCCCTTGAATCGTCTTAAAACCAGTTTTCGCTTCAATATACTCCGCCAAGAATGGAATAATGCCTGCAAAACCAGACAAGACCACACCATCTACGTTCACATTCGGGTACTTTGTCTGGAAAAAGTGAATCGACTTTGTCAGCTCAGATGCAAAGTTCTCAAGCGTTTGGTCAAGCGCCTTAAAGACCTGGCCGTCCAGCTTATCTTGCGCTAAGCCAAACTTTAAAATAAACTGACGCGCATTCGACTCTTTCACGTTCAATGAGTTTGCGACCGTTCGTACTAATACCGACAAGCCACCAGGAAGCATCCGCACCAAGCGTGGCGCCCCATATACCATCGAGAGATCAGTCGAATCTTCGCCATAATCAATAATCAACAACGCTCCAGTTGTATTGGGTGGCGTCAAAGCGCGCGACATTGCAATTGGATCTGGCTCTTGGGCTACTAGGTTAAACCCAAAAGCTTCTACGCTCTCCATACGCTCCTCTGCATAAGCAATGGATGTCGATGACAATAATACCTCTGTAATCTGCGGATCATTCGGGCTTGGACCAAGAATTACAAAATCAACTTTCGCGTCATCAATCGGCATCGGAATATATTGATCAGCATGATACTTAATAATCTTTTCCATCGATTTATTGTCTTGAGTAGGCACTTCAATAATCGTTGTAAATGTCTTACTTGAGGGCATACCAAGCGCAATGTTCTTCGTCTTGATACCAGCCTGTTCTGCCGCATTCTGTATTGTTTCGCCTAAGCGACGCTTACCAGCATCACTACTATCCTGCAAAATCGAACGGCTCACCGGCACATAAGCAAACCTCTGCAAGACCCACCCGCGCGAATTGCCGGAAAGTTGCACCATCCTTAGTGCGTCTGTGCCAATATCTAGCGCGAAGAAGTCGCCCACACCATAACCTAGACTCATGTAAATAGTTTACCACAAGCGTTTTCTAAAACGCAAACGTTTTTGTATGTAAAAAAGTCACAAAATCAAACATTAAATTTAAACTCTACCACATCTCCATCACGCATCACGTAATCTTTTCCCTCCGTGCGCATCAACCCAGCTTCTCGTACGGCTTTTTCCGAACCGAGTCGCACCAAATCCTCGTACGCACAAACCGTCGCCGCAATAAAGCCGCGCTGAAAATCCGTATGAATTGCCCCTGCCGCTTCTGGCGCCGTCGCCCCTTGTCTAATTGTCCAAGCGCGCGTCTCTTTCTTTCCTGCCGTCAGGAAACTTTGCAGGCCTAAAGTATCATAGGCCACACGAACCAACTGGCTTAAACCATCTTCCGAAATTCCATAGCTATCTAAGAATTCTTTCTTTTCCTCCAATGCCATATCTGCCATTTCCGACTCAAGTTTCGCATTTACGAAAACACATTTTTGCGGTGCCACCATCTCTGCTAGTTCTTTGCGTTTTACTTCGTCGGCCAGCTCATTTTCGTCCATATTGAACATATAGAAAACCGGCTTTGCCGAAAGCAAGTCAAGCCCATCTATCGCCTCTATATGTGTCTTTCCAGATTGCAATTCCCCTAAGGCTTTTGCGGCCCACTCTGCGCGTTTCGCCGCATCCTTATTGCCACCACGCGCCTCTTTTTGAATCTTTGGCAAAGCTTTTTCTAATGTTTCAATATCAGCCAAAGCCAACTCGGTTTCCACCGTTTCAATATCGCGTTGCGGATTTGGACCACCCGCCACATGCGTAACATTCGCGTCTTCAAATACACGCACTACGTGGCAAATCACCTTACATTCACGAATATTAGCTAAGAATTTATTACCAAGCCCCTCACCCTTCGAAGCTCCAGCAATCAATCCCGCAATATCCACAAACTCAACCGTTGCTGGAACCACTTTGTCTGAATCATACATCTTCGCCAATACGTTTAATCTTTCATCTGGAACACCCACGATTCCCGTATTTGGCTCTATTGTCGCAAATGGATAATTTGCTGCTAATGCACCTGCATTTGTTAGCGCATTAAAAAGCGTACTCTTCCCCACATTAGCTAATCCAACAATACCGATCTTTAAACTCAAAACCAACCTTTCTATCTGTTGTTATAGATATAGTTATAGCATAATGTGTGGTAGATTGGTACAAAAGGAGGCAAATGCGAAGATCATTGGAGAGTTTAAGTAGAAGCCGTAATATGGATATGTCAAAAGACCCTGAAGCATTGCTAATTATGCGGATAAGCCAAAAACTTTTGAAGAACATATGAGAGAATTAAAAGACTTATTATCTTCGTTGCCAAATGATGAGAATGATACCACTGTTGATAATGATGAAAACATGATCAAGATGGCGAAAGTGGTAAGAGAAAAAATAAACTCAACACGATAAAAGATATAAAAAGGTTTATAGGTAAGGATAAGCAGATAAGTGTCGAGGAACTAAACAAGAAAATAAATGACGGAATAAGCCTAGCTGATATTTCTCTTCTTTTTAAATAGAAAGTTTATCTGCGACTATTTTTATGGATTTCTCTAAGGTTAGAGCGAGATTATTAAAGAAACATAGCGCATAAATGTTTAAATATAAATCTGGAGAATAGTCGAAGAACGAGATTAACTCCCACCAAGCACTTCTTATTAGTTCTGAAACATCATCATACTGAAGGTTTTCCCTAGAAGACGCTTGGATGAGTTTTATGGATGAATTTAGAATTAATTCTGCACAAGCGTTAAAGCGTATTACTTCACGTATAATTCGAGATTCATTTTCTGCTAGATTTAGCTTTAAACTTTCTGCGTTCATTTTGTATATATCAAGATTAAGCTCACTCATGGTTTCTGATAGTTTTTTGAATGCAGCTAGCCATTCATCAATAGTGTGTTTTTTGGTTGCAACGATAATTTTGTCTAAATAGTTTTTTGTAAATTCCTCATTTTTGATCATTATCTAATCCCCTTATTTATTATAATTATATCATTTTTGAGCCGCCCGATATCAAATCAGCTTCTTTTCCGTACAATCTTTTCCTTACTTTATTTATATAAGTATCCATATAAGTGTCCGAGAAACCGCGCTTTCCGTGGTCGGGTTTTGGTAGTCGGACTTTAACAAAGAATGGTATATATGGAGTCATTGGTTGGTTTAGAAATACAAGATTCCGATCTTTAAACTCATAGCCAACCCGCATAATCTGTTATTGTGGGAAAATTATAGCATATTTTGGTATATAATAATTATTATGAAGTGTCTTGTAATGGCAGATACGAATCCAAATACCGACTTGTCACAATTGGCTGAAAATGAAAAGGTAGATTTAATCATATCTTTAGGGGATTTTGAGCGCTCAATGCTCTTATCCTTAGCGAAAACTAATATTCCAAAAATTGGTGTTTATGGTAATCATGATGCAGGAGAATATATGAATGAAATAGGTATGTTGAATCTACATATGCATACCTGGAGTTATGGTAACTATACTTTTGGCGGTTTTCAAGGTTGCGTAAGATACAAAGAAAATCCACAAGCCATTATGTACACGCAAGAAGAAGCAGATAGGATGTTTGCGGTTTTTCCGCCAGTTGATATTTTTATATCACATTGTCCTCCTCGTGGAATTAATGACGAGGAGGAAATTGCTCACCAAGGTTTTGATGGCTTAAAGAGTTATATAGATAGATGTCATCCTAAGGTCTTGCTACATGGCCACACGTATCCGACTGAAGAAAATATGGTTCGGGATTACAATGGGACACGAATTGAATACGTCTTCGGTTATAAAATAATTGAAATCTGATTAAAAATTCCTACGAAAAAAGGTTGGTTTAAAAATTCAAGATTCCGATCTTTAAACTCATAACCAGCCTGTGATATCTGTTGTCATTAATATTATAACATTAAAATGTTATAATATTAATAGTAGGTAGGAAAGTATAAAATGAGCAAAAAGAAACTAGAGATAAGTCGGTATAATTGGAGTTTGAGGGGCCCTGGTTCGTGGGACAAAATGAAGTGGGAGATATTCGATGATTTGTCTATTGTTATAACGGTTGAGTATCTTGAAGTTGAGGCTATTGGACAAAAAGTTTATGAATATACAATTAGACAAGAGGAATTTGATAGTTTGGTAGATAATATTGCTCTCGCTAAAGAGATAAATGTACTTGCAGGTGGTGGCTCTAGAAGTGATGGGGAAGCGTGGACTTTTGTAGAATATAATGATGATGGCTCAATTAAATGGATGCGCGATCCTGGATATATTTATGGTATAAAACCTTTAGAAAACATTTCTAAATATTTATTAACTTCCATAGAAGAAAGCGAAGAGCTATTGCTGTTTTTAGATATTTGATGAATAAGCTTTGATAATGAATAGAATATAAAAAAAAGGTTGGTTTAAAAATTCAAGATTCCGATCTTTAAATTCATAACCAACCTGTTTTATTTTGTATCTGTTATTATGCCATATTTCTCGATAAATTGCTGCTCGAGTACTCCTAATAGTTCTTTGGCTTTTGAGATGTTGTTTTCGATATCTTCAAATGAGCTTACTCTATAGAATTGTTCTAGTTTTTGAACTATTTCTTGTGGCAAGTGGTCGTTGATATGACAGAGGCCATATTCCAAATGATTCGGAGTATAGATAATTCTAGCAATAGTAACTAGCGGGTCTGCAATATTTTCAATATATTTTAAATACGCTTCGCCGTATTGATTCCTCTTGATATATTTTATAACTCTACTGGATTGAAGAATCCGGTTTTTGCTATTATTGAAAGCTTTCTGTAATTTTTCTATGTTTAATTTAGGGGTATTTTTAAAAGTAATAATATTGTCTTTATCAAATTGGATTAACGGTTTTTCGGCTAGATCATTTTTAGTAAAACAAGTTGCGTCCAGTCCGCGTATTTCGTGGGATTGAACACAAATATCTAGTGTTAGATATTCGGATGTATTTGCAAGATGTATATTGCTTTGTGCAATTTCTTTGCGTATTTCATCGACTCGTGAGTCTATCTCACCGAGCTTTTGCAGTTCCTTAATGCATTCATGAAGAAACGACTCTTGATATTCTTTTTTCACGTCAAACCAAAAATCAATATCGGAATAATCGTCAACTTTATCCAACCCATCCGCACCCTCAAGCCACATGGCAAAAACGTAGTCTTTTGAGGACGCAAAATTCCGTAAATATTCTACGATTCTTTCCCTAGTAATTTCTGGTTTCACACAGTAATTATAACATTTTTCCACTTTGGTTTTGGCAAGTGGATTTTGGTACTAAACGGAATAAAAGAAACAGGTTGGTTTAAAAATTCAAGATTCCAATCTTTAAATTCATAACCAACCTGTGATATCTGTTAATTTATATATTATTATACTATATTTTTATATATAATGAAGACATGTGTGTCTTGAAGACTACAAAAGGATATACGAACGCAAGATTGATATTGTGCGGCGGTGGTTCTGGAGAACAAAATTACTACGCTAATCAGAAATTAAACGAGATCATAGATCATAATAAGCCCTTACTTTATATTCCTTTAGCTATGGACGAAAACGTTCATTCATATGATAGCTGTTATGAATGGATAAAAAAAGAGCTGTCGCAAGTTTCCTTCGCCGGGATAAAGATGGTTAGAAGCTTTAAGGATTTGGCTGAAAAAGAATTTAATGATTACTCTGCTTTGTTTATTGGTGGCGGAAATACTTATAAACTGTTAAAAGGGTTGAAGGATAACGGTATATTCTCGAAAATCATAGATTATTTAGATGGTGGCGGTGCAATCCTTGGTTCGAGTGCTGGAGCTGTAATATTTGGGTATGGCATAAATAGCATTTCTATGATGGATCCAAATAATGTGGGTTTGAAAGAGACAAAAGGTTTTAATGTTTTAGACGGTGTTTCTATATTCCCGCACTACACAAATAATAAGCTTGAGCTATCAGAAGATGAAAATGAAAAGAGATTCCGTAATTTTACTGATTCAATTATAAATTACTCAAATTTGGTTGGAGATGTAATTGCTATACCGGAAGAAGATGCAATCTTTGTTCATGACGGTAAAGTGGAGATTCTCGGAAGTAGGCCTTATTATTTCTTTAGAAAAGGCAAGTCTCAGAAAATAGATGTTTCAAAATGAGATAATAGCTTTTTAAAATAGGCTGGTTTAGAAATTCAAGATTCCAATTTTTAAACTCATAGCCAACCCGCGAATCATTACCTTTTACCTATGCAAATAATAAGATGTTATAATAGCATAATAAATCAAAGATATTAAACTGAGCCAACTGCTTATTTTCCAAACGAATATTTTTAAGGAGATGACAAAATGAGTAATTCCCAAGAATATCAAAAAGGCTGGAAATGGAACACGTTGCAGTCAGAAAAAGATAGGAAGCAATGGTTGACGCCGTCACTTGAGGTTTATTCGTTTCTTTATCGTTGGAAAGAACAAAATCGAAAAGACTTTCTTGATCTCGGATGCGGCATTGGTCGTCACGCACTGATTTTTGGCAAACAAGGATTCAATGTTAATTTTTCAGACATAGTGCCAGATGCGGTTAAGCAGACAGAATCGCTTCTGAAGAAAGCAGATATTCCATGCTCTGGACGAATTGAAGATATGGAAAACATGTCTTTTGACGACAATTCTTTTGACTGCATTCTAAGTTGGCAAGTAATTAATCATAACGACACTAAAGGCGTTAAGAAAACGATTTCCGAGATCCATCGTGTCCTGAAACCAAACGGCGAAGTCGCTCTCACGATTCCGTCAAAGAAAACTTGGGGTTTTAGACAAGATTGGCCGATTGTTGATGAAAACACAAAGTTAAATATGGCTAATCCGGTAGAAAATCAAGTTCCCCATTTTTATGCTGACTATGCTTTAATAAAAGAATTATTTAAAGATTTTAAGCTTCTAAAAGTCGACGAAGTTTGCCAATGCAGACAATTTGAAAGTGGTCGAGAAAGTTTAGACTCCTATAAATTTATCATTCTTGCTCGCAAAAAGTGACATCTTTCTCTACTCTTTATTTATATAAGCGTTAGAATAAATCTGTTATCGTATTATATTTTCCGACAAAAATACGCTCTAATAATTCTAGTAAATCTTTAGCTTCTAGAATATTCCTCTCAATATCTTCAAATGAAGCTATTTTATAGAACTTCTCTAGATTTTGAACTATTTCTTTTGGTAAATGATCATTAATATGGCAAAGACCATAATCTAGATGGTCTGGCGTATAAATAATTCTAGCAATAGTAACCAATGAATTAGCGATATTCTTATTGTATTTTAGATAAGCTTCACCATATTGATTCCTCTTGATATACTTTGTAACTCTACTAGATTGAAGAATTCGGTTTTTGCAATTGTTAAATATTTTTTGCAACTTCTCTACGTTTAATTCTGGCTTTTCTTTAAAAGTGATGGCATTATTCTTATCAAATAAGATTAATGGCCTTTCAGCTAAATCGTTTTTAGTAAAACACATTGAACCTAAGCCACGTATTTCGCGGGATTCTTCATGCAATTATTATAATATTCTTTCCATTTTGGTTTTAGCGGCTAAAAATAGAATAAAAAAGACTGACTTTTAAAAATCAAGATTTCAATCCTCAAACCCATAACCACCTCACAATACCTACTATTAGGGCGTAACTATACCGTGTTTTATCCTATAATATAAGTATGGACAGACTAGAATTAGACAGTAAGCTGTTTTCTTTTGATTTAAATATAGACTTATTATATGGCTTAAAATATTGCATGAATCGCGAAAAAGGAGAGCTGAAACCATATAACACCACTGAAAAAACGAAAGTAATTGAGAATTTCTATGCCCTCTATCAACAGCAAGACAATATTGATGCGAAGCAAATTGCTACTTTTGGGGATTTTCAGCAAATAGCCAAAAAAGCTCTTACTAAACACAACGTTCATCTTCCTACCCTGGAGCAATATTTAATAAGCTTAAGCCTCCTAAAGCAGCGTGTTTTAGATGACTTTTTACAAAAACCCGGTTTGAATGAAATACGGTTTAGCCAAATAAAATCATTTTTTGGCTTTAGTCTTTCCGATTCCGTTAAGATATATCTGAGCTTTTTCGTTTCTGGAGGATTTGGCTTTTTATTAGATAATAAGTCAATCATAGTACTCGGCGTTAAATATAATAAGTCAAAAGACCAGTATGGCACAAACGGAACCCTGGTCTGCAAAATCATCCATGAATTTGCCCACCCATACGTAAAGAAAGCAATTATTGGTAGAAATATTACTACTAACGATAATGTCCCATATTATTATGCTAATAATAAAACTGAAGAAATATTAACACGCGTAGTAGAGATAATATTTTCCGGCCAGATTTTTGGTCAAGAATATATAAATTGGGCTATCAAAGAACAACGAAATGATGGCTTCCAGACTGTTGAAAAAATTGTCGAAAGATACATTAAAAATCGAAATAGAATTCGGAAATTTGACGACTTATTAAAACTAGCAGTCTGAGTAATTGTAAGCTGGCTTAAAATTCAAAATCCCTATTTTCAAGCCCCCAATCTCCAACTCTACGGTCTACTCGTAATCCACTATTATGAAACATCATCCTTATATATAATAAAAATATGAACAATAAAGAGATTGAGAATGAAATAAAAAGCATCAAAACCCGCAATGCTAGAGTAGAGTTAGATAAAAAATGGGAAACTTCATGGACCCGAAAAGCCTGCATTTGCGTTCTTACGTATATTGTAGTGGTAATATACTGTTTCACTATTCAGCAAATCACAAACGTTTTCCTTTCTTCATTAGTTCCAGTAATCGGCTTCACTCTCTCTACCCTTTCTCTTAGCTTCGTAAGAAAGATTTGGGAAGAAAATATTAAAAAATAAGGGTCATAGCCATCATCTCGCCATAATTACCTTGCCCACTTTGATCCTAAAGCACCATACGGTCAACCGAGCATTAACTTTTATGCAAAGAACTCCAAATGCCCTCGAATAAAATGATTTCAGTTTTATTTTAGATTGGAAGCATAATCTTGAGAAACAAGGCATCACGACCGACCTTGCAAATGATGGCGAAGATGGACTCAATAAAGCCGTCAAAGATATCTACGATTGCATAATCTTGGATATCATGTTGCCAAAGATATCTGGTACAGATATCCTAAAACGAATACGCGAAAAGAATATCCAAACTCCAGTAATTATGCTATCGGCGCTTTCGGAAGTTGAGATCATTACGGAATTTATCAAAAATCCAAATCAGTTAATCCGTAATAAACATCTAGAATAGCTACAAACAACAAAATCAGCTACAATCAATCCCTCAACAATGTAAGCGTAAATATATCACCATAATCCATCGTCGGAGTCGTAAGCTTAATCGATTCACCGTTCTTAATTACAAAATCTCGTTTTTCGCTACGCAAGTCTATCCCCTTCTTACTATCGGAGAAATTCTGAAAAGTATGTATAACCACACTATCATCATTAATCTTCACTACCTCAAATGAAAGAATGTCCTCTTCATATTGTTTACCGTCCGCATGAGAATACTGACGTGTTTTCACTACGCATTTCTTATTTAACTCTAAGCTGCAATATGACTCAGTTTCTTTCGGCACATAATCTTTCGACCAACCACTCCAACTCGAGCTAACGATCTTTATCTTTGCCCCTATATTCTCCAACCGCCCTATTTGCGCTCTTAGATCGGAAATCTCTTTATCCTTTTTAATACTTATCTGTCCTATTTGTACCTTTAAATCGGATATCTCTCTATTCTTTTGGATGTTTGTTACCAGTCCATAGATTCCAAAACCAACCCCTGCTAGCGCTATTACTACTGCGACACTAGCAATGATAGCTAAATATCTTTTTTGTTTATTACCGTTAGTTTTTGTCATTTTGTCCTTCAAGGCCACGCCCATATCAATTCCTCAAGATATAAATATTTTATATGCCCCCCTCACAATAATACCAGTTTCATATTACAATATACATATGATTAAAAACCGCGAGTATCGCCCACCTATCTCCGGCAGCGAGCAGGCTCCTTTGAGCCAATTTGGCTCCTTAAGCACGCCAGATACTCGGGGAGTAATCCAAAATACCCACGAAAAGCATCGTATTACTCCGGACAAACTAGGTGAGTTTACAAAAGAATCCGTAAACACATATCTAGCCATTCGACAATCAGAAAACTATAACTTAATACGCAGAAAAGACCCCTTCCTCGCCCACGTCTATCAAACACTTATGCAAGAACATCCCGTTCTAAGGTGCGTTAAAGTTATAGACGAGAATACCAACGGTGCTTTCTACTCTCGTATTTCAAAACTTAATAATCACTTTTTTCAAACAATACACTTCAATTTTTCCAATTCAGAAACCTATTTAAGACCCAACACAAACAAAAACGACAGTCTCGGTCTCGATTATGCATTAAAAACTATTGCACTCAAAACTGGAGCCAAATACTCCGAAATTTCGACAAACAAACATCTAATTACGTCTTTCATAATGATGCATGAGTTTGGCCACGCCTACGACTTCTTACGTAATTACCTCAGCGTTGAAGCTCATAAGCAAAACGAAAATCATTCATCTACACCAGACACTATCGCACAAGCACTACCCCGTGCCTACAATAATGATTACGAAAACAGACTTAAAGATTTAATGACATTACCAATTCCGGGACAAACCACCTCCGACAATACCTCAGAAAAAATTCAATTTTTCGCTAATCGGTTAAGAGCACTAGGCATCGACCCAAACAATCGTTCCGACGTCATTCTTCATCACAAAAAGAGCTACAGAGAAACGAGCTCCGAGTCCTTCGCCGACAACTTCGCGGCAACGTATATCATTAATCATTACAGCGACTTCTTTAGTACTGCTAATTCCCCAAGTTCTTCGGAAAAAGCTAGAACACATCTCGGCGAATGGCGACTTATAAATGATGATTTAGATATGCTCGGATTAGCTGAAGGAAAATCAATTAGTTTAACAAAATATGACCAAAAAGATGGCATACCTTTCTTGCGCAATAAGCCAGAGAAAGAAGAAGGGTTCTTATTGAGCAAGCTAAAGATCGGCGAAGAAATAGTGTTACTAGATGAAGGAAATCCTGACCCAACCACAAGTCGCAAACAATTACCAAGAGTTAAAAATGTATTTATCCTACCGACGAAGAAAAATAATCAAATCGTAAACAAAATCATTATCCAACTAAACGATAATGCTTCCCGAAATAATTCCCAATATTATCTAGTTGAACTCACTAACAAAGAACCACCAGAAATCATAGTCGACTCGAAAGAAATCACGAGTAATTTAAATCTAACCGTTGGCTCAAAAGTTCTATTAATGAAGAGAGAGCTTAATACTAACTCTATCTTTAAGCTTGGCGATATTATTGGCGGCAGACTCGAACCGGCAGACGAAACCCACGACAGACCAATCATGATAAATGCCCCTATTATCCTATCATCTACAGTTGGCGAATATACCGGAATAGGAAACCTAGTAGATCCAGATTTCATGACTGGCGGCAATACGTCACCTATAATAAAAATTTATCGCAAATGGAAAAGATATTATCTAAGAACCCATTCTTCAATCTACGAGGTAATACCTTACGTATAGCATCCGTTGTAAAAAATAAAGATAGTTGATACAATACCCTCACTATGTTTATAGCAATCATGTTATTGTATATCATTCTAGCGACCGGGCTTAGTCAATTCTATAAACTCACAACGCGCACCATGAAAAACGCCGCCGCCCAAACGGTCGGTATTCAGTTTATCGCAAGTTTAAGCTGCTTATTATTCATACCTTTTTTTGAACTACGCTTCCCTTCTAATCCATTAACTTATTTATTCCTGATTCTATCTTGCGTCTTTTACGCTATCAACAACTTCATGCTCGCTAGTGTTCGCAAAAACCTAGAGGCCTCAGCCATGGATATACTAAAACAAAGCTACACAGCCGCGATGACATTAG
The DNA here is from genome assembly GCA_947303945.1 of uncultured Candidatus Saccharibacteria bacterium. GTDB lineage: Bacteria > Patescibacteriota > Saccharimonadia > Saccharimonadales > Saccharimonadaceae > UBA2834. Next base: position 33,579 of record CAMYZS010000011.1, read on the forward strand.
CTGGCTTTATCTTACTTGGCGAGCAAATTACACTATTCAAAGTGCTAGGAATAATGGCTATTATATGCGGGAACGTATTATTGTTTTGGCAACGCAAAAAAACGAAAAAGACAAAATACGTTTGGCTCGGCCTCCTAGCCTACGCCTGCAATGTTGCAGCAGGCTTAATCGATGTTAACTCTTCTAAGGAGTTTAACTTGCCAATCTATGTAGCATTCATCTATATCATCCCCGCACTCTTTATCTTTGTTAGTAATCGACTACATTTCGCAGACGTCATTAATGAATATAAACGAGCCAACAAAAAGAACCTTTTAATTACTGGCATTTGTTTTAGCATGCAATATCTCGTCCTCCTAATCGCATACTCCATGAGTGAAGTGTCGGTAGTAGCACCACTCGCCAGCTTATCAGCAGTATCAAATGTAGCCGTTGGGTTTTTGTGGCTAAAAGAAAGAAATCATCCAATCAAAAAAATCATCGCCGCCACCCTCGCAGTAATCGGCGTAATTCTTATAAAACTATAACGATTTCAAAAAATAACTATATAATATAGCTATGAAAAATGAAATCGAGGCTAAATTTCTAGATATCAATAAAGAAGATATTCGCTCAAAACTCGAGTCTATGGGTGCTACACTAGTTAAACCCGAAACATTAATGCGCCGTACCGTATTCTACACTGGCGATCATTCCTTTGCTCGTGTCCGCGATGAAGGCGACAAAATCATCATGACTTACAAAAACGTCAGCGATGACCAATCAATTCTTGGCACCAAAGAAGTCAATATCCAAGTTAATAATTACGACGACGCCATACTCTTCCTCAATGGCTGCGGCCTAGAGATAAAAGCTCGCCAAGAAACCAAACGCGAAATCTGGACACTCGGTCATGCCGAACTCTGTATCGACACCTGGCCTTGGTTGCCAACTTTTCTAGAAATCGAAGCTCCAACCGAAGACGAAGTATGGCAAGTCACCAAGAAGCTCGGCTTCAAAAAGTCCGACGCCAAATTTGGCTCCGTCGATATAACCTATCAGCATTACTACGGCGTCGACCCAGATATAGTCAATCAACACACTCCAGAAATACTTTTTAGTATAAAAGCACCAGACTGGACAAAAGCTAAACGCCACATATAGCACAACCAACATTTAGCATCGTGCTGCATTCTAATAATTTATCCCAAACAATATAATAATCGTCGATATATACGGCTACGTGTAGTTGACAACAACTAAAAAACGTTGTAGAATAAAAGGAGGAAACGATTTTGTACGTTAGGAGGGCTGTCTAATGCAATATGCAATCGAGAAAAGAATATCCGTAGATGTTTTATTTGGACCCAGTAAAAAGCGTCTCAGCAAGGCGCATCGCGCTATACAAACAGCAGATGCGTTCAGAGCAGAAATCGGCTCAAACATCCCCAACGATGATTATGACTATTTAAGCATAATACTCGTACCAACATGTTTAACCTGGTACTTAAAGGGGAAACATTTCCCCTACAGGATAAACGCCTTTGCAGAAAGAATTGTTGAGCTTGATGACGGTAGTTATCTAATCGAATTCAAGCATCAAAACTGGCGGAGACTACGTACACTCCGCGCACAAGACGCAGAATATAGGTTAGATCCAGAAACAACCTACTTTTTCCGCATCATATACAATCCCACAACCAGAAGTGGATTTGTGACTCAAATAAAAAAAGAGTCCAGATAAAGCCAAGTGGCCGCCGATACTATATCGACGGCCTTTTCTCTAGCTTAATTTACCTTTTCTTAATTTTAGTATTTCATCCGCGCGTTTTGCAACTTGCCTACTATGCGTCACAATAATCACAATTTTCTTTTCCTTATGTGCCAGATCTCTAAAGATATTTATAATTTTCTCTTCAGTATCCTCATCAAGATTCCCCGTCGGCTCATCCGCCACAATAATTGGCGAATTTGACGCGATAGCTCGCGCGATTGCTACTCGCTGTTGCTGACCACCAGACAACTTTCCAATCAACCGACGCCCCTCCTCCTCGGATAATCCAACTTGCCTTAAATATTTATTCGCATCGACTTTTCTATTATCAAAATCTATTGCGACTTCTACATTCTCTTTGGCTGTCATGTATTTAATTAAGTTATACGACTGAAACACAATGTTCACATATTTCAAACGAAATTCCGACCCACCAATTTTCTTTAAACTCTTACCATTATATTTTATGTCACCATCCTGCAACTTATCTAAAGCCGATATTAGTGACAGAAATGTCGTCTTGCCTGAACCGCTCTCGCCAACAATCGCATATACTTTACCTGCTTTAAATTCAGCATTTATATCATTTAGAACTTGTTGTTTCCCGGACGCATTTGTATAACTGTATGAAATTCCTTCAACTTTTAAAATATTCATCTCTACTCCTTCCCCGCTAAGATTTCTTTTGGCTGATAGCGTAACACATTAATCGATGGCAAAATTAAAGCAATGATTATCACCAAGTAGCCCGTTACGAATAGTAATAAGAAATCAATCGGCGTCGCATTAATATCTAACTCTACATCCTTATTGTTATTAGTAAACATTTGCTGTTTCATGCTTCTTGTTTCTGACCCTTCCGGAGGAGCCATTGTGCCACCCGTAGAGCTTCCGGTTTGCGTGCCCGGACGGCCAAAATTACGTTCAGATTGCTGTGCGCTAGAAGCCGTTTGCGATTCTAACATGCTTTGCCCCATCATTTTTGCCAAAATAGTACCAGACAACGAAGCTAAAGCAAAACCCAGGGTGCCTACAATCAATAACTCCATCGCAATTTGCCCAATGATATTCTTCTTATGTGCCCCCAGAGATAACAAGACACCCATTTCATAACGACGATCTTTCACATTAATTGTCACTATCAAAGTAATGATAATAATAGCCGCCACAATTACGATAATTAAAATCGTTGTCGCAAAACTACCGACATCCTCGATTGAACCAGACAACGCATCATATTCACTTGTATCAACGGCAATCTTTAACTTATTCTCTGCTAAACTTGGAAAATCCGTATTTATTTTTTCTACGAACTCTTCCGCTTTGTCCGAATTATTCATGTAATATTTAACGTTGTTCACGTTATAGTTGCCATCATTGTAGTCGTCAGCACTCAAGAACTTTGCCGCCGTTTCTATGTTCATATAAATTGCATTAGAATCTGCACGCTCATTAGAATCGTCATGAATGCCTATTACACTTAATTCGATCGTTTTCTCGGTATATACATTTTTAATCTTGAAGCTATCGCCAACTTTTAGGCCGTTTAGTTCTGCGAATTCATAAGAAATCATCGCCTCATCATTCGTGTCCTCATCAAAGTACGTCCCGTCTTTAATCGTGAATGATTCGCTTTCGACACCCGATATATATGCATAGGCATTAATTCCAGAAATAGTAATATCTTTTTCCAAAGTGCTTTCACTAGAAGATTCTGAACGCATCCTGCCGCCAGGTCCACCCGGCATTCCATTATCTCCTTCGCTCTCGACTACCTCAAGACTGGCCGAATTAGCGGAACTCGATAATTCGTAAGAATAATCCTTTACATAGTCCGAATATGTCGCAACTTTATTTGCCGTTTCGACATCCACCGCCGGGCGAACCATATTCTTAAATATTTCTTTCCGGTCGCTACCATTTTCCATTTCTTCTTTCTGTGCCTCGCGTATAGCATCCATATCGGCCTGAATCGTTACCGTACCACCAAGTGTCGATTTTGCGTAATCCATCTGCGCCGCAACCGCAGTCTTAATTGTTATGGCTGCTAATACTAAATTAGCCATCATGAAGAATATTGAAGCTAATATTATCGTTCGTCCAAGTTTTCGCCTAATCGACAAAAAGCTCCTCTTCAGCATGTTCTTAAACATTCTGTTGCCCTTTCTATTATTTTTCTGACTTTATTATTGCTATGAAGATTTAAATGAAACTTAAAATTCTAAAATAAAACTTGTCGTTTTCTTATCGGAATCCGCTCTAATCTTCCAATTATTTTGATCAACCACCGCTTTCGCAATTGCTAACCCTAGTCCAGACCCATCCACGGTTTTATCCGTCTGATAAAATCGATCAAATACTCTCGCTAACTTTTCTTGCGGTATCGTTTTTCCATCATTCTTTACCGTCAAGCTCTTGCTTGATACTATTACTTCAATTTTTGACATCGAATACTTTACGGCATTATCCAATAAGATATCCAAAACTTGTTCAAAATCTGCCTTCACGATTTTTGCTTCTACCTTTTCGGGCAAATTCAGCTTTATCTCTTTATCGCCCAATCGCGCTTCAATTAATTGCGTATGTCTTTTTACTATTTTTGCCAGATTAACATCCTTCTTTTCGATTGCAACCGTACGTCCATCCGTTCGCGCCAATACCAACAAATCGTTCACTAATTTCGCTGCTCTATCTAATTCTGAATCCACATTATCCACCCATGGCTGTTCGGTTGCGCCCAATGCTTCGAAATTAGCCCTCGCCGCCGCAATTGGCGTCTTCAATTCATGTGATGCATTTGCAATAAACTCTCGTTGTTTATTATATGCATCCTTTACTGGCTCAATGGATCTCTCAGCATAATAATAACTTGCAACAAAAACCAATAGCTCTGTCACGATAGCCACCAATAGTAAAGTAATTCCAAGCCGCTCTAATCTTCGTGCGCGATCTTGTTTTATTTCTTCATCAAACGCCTCACGCATCTCGCTCGTCATTTGTTCGTGCTCATGCAACCGCGGCGGACGCTCTTTGTCTGAAATTGCCGTTGCGGCAAAAATCGAACCAAACGAAATTGCCAATATTAAAGTGGTAAATATCACGTTTGTTAGAATAAACTTATTGCGTAATTTCTTAAACATACTATGCTTCTACAATTTTATAACCAAAACCGCGCACCGAATTAATGGTCGCCTTCGCGCCGATCTTTTTTAAAACTTTACGCAAACGTGAAACGTAAACTTCAATGTAATTATCCTCACCAAATACTTCCCCACCCCAAACCTTATTTAATAAGAAATCTTTCTTAACAATCTTTCCCGGAGTCTTTAATAACTCATGAATAATTCCAGCTTCTTTTATCGTCAACGAAAAACCATTTAGGCTTTTCTCGTTTACGTCATAAACCAAGTTTAAATATCTTACCTTTTCATCGTTTATCTTCGCCGGGCGACGTAGAAGTGCTTTGATGCGCGCTATCAACTCAGCTGTTTTAAATGGTTTTGCCAAATAATCATCGGCGCCCGCGTCCAAACCATTTACTTTATCTTCTACTTCCGATAATGCCGAGAGCATAATCACTGGCGTTGCGATTTTCTTTTCACGCATTCGTCGTAAAATATCAATACCAGATAATTTCGGTAACATTACATCTAAAATTACCACGTCATAAATCTCGTCTACGGCCTTATTCAGCCCGTCCTCACCATTGAAAGCTAAATCGCAATCAATTTCTTCTTTACCTAAATTATGTTTTACGGCTTCCGCCAAGAATTTTTCATCTTCTACGTATAGAACTCTCATTAGTATCTCCTCTATCCTTATAATACCAAGTCTAAAACCCAAAGCTGAAAAAAGCTTAAAAAACTAAAAAGCATAGATATGCTATAATTGCCAAAAAACAATTAACTGCACTTTTCTATTTATGGAGGCGATTATACAGATGATAAAAACCCTTAATCCCATTTTTAGCGTGCGCCTATATAACGCATCGTACAACCCCAAAACCAACGAAGCAACAGTACGCATACCTATATCATTCATCTTCCTTACTATACCCTACACTATAAAGGGAAAGATCACCCACGAGAACGACGAAAACACGACATTAATATTTCACTACATCCCAAAGCTAAATGTCACCATTATGTGCTCAGATGGCAAAAAAAGAAAGCTCCGCCGTGACAACGAATATTCAGTCGTGGTCAATTTCAATGTTCCACACGAAGCATTAATTACGGACCGCAAGCTTCTCCAACAATTCCTCTCATAATGACACCTAGCCAACCCTAAACGGTTGGCTTTTATTCATTAATCCAATAATTAGTTTTGCAAAGAAGACAAAAAAATTATATAATAACAAAACATGTTAGTCTCCGATTATAATTACAATTTACCAGAAGAAAATATCGCGATTCGCCCACCAAAAGTTCGCGGCACCACTCGCCTACTCGTCCTCAATCGCCAAACCGGCCAAATCACCGATTCCAAATACGCCAACCTTGTGGATTTTCTTGAGCCTGGCGACCTTATTGTTCTAAACGACACTCGCGTCATGCGCTCGCGTGTTTTTACTGAACTGCCCGACGGTCGCCCCCGCGAGCTCGTCGTACTCGAAAAACACAACGGCGAAATCGATCACGTCATGTACCGCGGCAAACTTCATGCCGGCGATCAACTCACTGTCAAAAACGTCGCCAATGGCAACAAAACTAACGACACCATCATTATTAAAGAAATCCTTGGTAATGGCACTGCTACCGTCACCGCCAACCGCAACCTCACCAAGATTATCGCTGATTACGGCAACGTTCCACTTCCGCCATACCTCCACCGTGACGCTGACCAAAACGACATTAAGCGTTATCAAACCATTTGGGCTAAAGAGCTTGGCTCCGCCGCTGCCCCAACCGCCAGTCTCAATATGACCAAAAAACTCATCAAAAAACTTCAGGCCAAAGACATCCAAATCAAATATCTTACTCTCCACGTCGGACTTGGCACTTTCCTTCCGATTCGTAGCGACAATGTTGAAGATCACCACATGCATTCCGAATGGTTTTATATTCCCGATGACACTCTCAAAACTATCAAGGAAACCAAAGCCAAAGGTCACCGTGTTATAGCCATCGGCACCACCGTCACACGCACGCTTGAATATTGGGCCAAAACCGGCAAAACTAAAGGCGAAGATAATATTTTCATCTACCCAGGCTTTAGATTTCAAGCCATCGACGCACTTGTCACTAATTTTCATGCACCAAAATCCACCGTCCTTATGCTTACTGCCGCCTTTGCCGGTTGGGAACACCTCAAGCCCGCCTACGAACATGCTATTAAAAATAATTACAAACTCCTAAGCTACGGGGACTCAATGTTTATATGCTAAAGTTCAACATCGTCAAACAAAAAGGCTTGATGCGCACCGGCGTTATTCACACTCCACACGGCGACATAAAAACACCCGCTTTCATTGGTGCCGCCACGCGCGCTTCCGTCAAAGCTATCACTCACGCCCAAATGCGCGAGCTTGGTTCTCAGGGCATCCTTGCTAACACTTATCACCTCATCCTCACTCCCGGTCCAGACCTTATCGAAAAAGCCGGCGGTCTCGCCGAATTCACTAGCTGGCATGGTCCAACCTTTACCGATTCTGGCGGTTTTCAAATGCTTTCCCTTACTGATGCCAAAATCGACCATGACGGCGTCACCTTCAAATCCCACATCAACGGCGACAAAATCCGCATGAACCCCGAGATCTCCATGCAGGCCCAGTGGAAAATTGGCGCCGACATCCACATGGCATTCGATCAAGCTATCGATTCTACCGACAAAGAACTCGTCCGCAAGGCAATGATTCGCACCCATAACTGGCTACCGCGCAACATTGCCGAACATCAACGTCTCGCTAAAGAAGCCGAAAAAAACGGCAAGTATGAACAATATCTCTACGCCGTTGTCCAAGGCGGTCTTTTCGAAGATCTCCGCCGCGAATCCGCCGAACTCATGGCCCAACAACCCGTTGACGGCTACGGCATCGGCTCCCTCTACACTACCAAAACTCCAGAGACTGCCAATATCATTAAAATTACCAACGAAATTATCCCAAACGACAAACCGCGCCACCTTCTCGGCATGGGCTCCGAACCGCGCGATCTTTTCATTGGCGCCATGTACGGCTGCGACACTTTCGACTGTGTCGCCCCTACTCGCCAAGCTCGCAACGGTGCGCTTTATACACCATCTGGTCGCATCAATATTCGCAACGCCAAATATCGCGAACAGTTCTCTCCTATTGATTCCAGCTGCGATTGTTACTGTTGTAAAAATTACACAGCCGCCTACCTACACCACCTATACAAAGTTGACGAAATCACCGGCAAAACTCTCGCCAGCATTCATAACGAACACTTTGTAGTCAACATCTGCAATAATATCCGCAAAAGTATCCTCAATGACACTTTCGAAGATTATATGGCAGATTTCATGAATAAGTATTATCAAGCACAGACATTAAAAGACCGGTGCTAACCTTAAGATCAGCCACCGGTCAAAAAACTAACAATTTTATTATAATCCGTTATGGACATTAAACCTACTTGACAAAGGATCTCTAGTATCCTAGGATCAATGCCTTCGCGCCGATGTCCTTCCGTATCGATATACCAGGCTGCGCCATTCTCCTCGCGCATTTCAAACCAGCACGTTTTGCCATCTGTAGTGGATCTCATAATGACCATGACGCCCCCTCCTTCTTATAATTTACATAAAACTTTAGCAAGCTTATGCTTACATTATAGCACAGAGAGCATTATTTGTCAATCCACATCACATTAAACCAAATTTTCACAATACTAGCACAGCTAATAATCCACTTGCATTAATCACCTAAATACCATGTCGGAAGCGGAGCAGATGATGAGACTCTATCAAATGTCCCATTCTTAGATAATAAGCTTGAAGTATCCCAGTCATTAAGCGGCTCAAAGGTTAAAACGCCAGACAAGCCATAAAACATATTATCAACATTTCTAACCTTAGAAGTATCCCAGCCGGCAATCGCTTCAACGGAAGTGAGCCTAAATAAACCCTGGAACATCGCTGACATATCTAGCACATTCGAGACATCCCAATTGGCTAAAACACTTATATCAACAAGACCTTGGTCATTTGCGAACATATTATTCATGTCCGTCACATTTATGGTATCCCAACTAGCTAAAGCGTCTATATTAGTAAGGTTAGAAGTGCTCTGAAAAGTAGCACTCATATTTATTACGTTTGAAGTATTCCAACTAGCTAAACCACTAATATCAGCTAATTGCGATGTGGCGCGGAACAAAGAGCTTAAATTTGTTACGTTATCAATATTCCAACCAGAAAGTGCATTTACATTGGTTATTCTGGTGCCATAAAACATATTGGATATATCCGTAATATTTGATGTGTTCCAATTTGCAGCACCATCAATATTAGTCAAGCTAGAGACAGCACGAAACATGCCATGCAACGATGTAGTTTTCGAGAAATCCCAATTAGCTAGCGCATTTATGTTATTAATTCTCGTACTACGAAACATTTCGTTCATATCCTCCACATTCGAGGTATCCCAATTTATTGCACCACCAATATCAGCTAAACTGGATGCACCATTAAACATATCGCTCATATTGGCTACGCTTATTGTAATCCAGCCGAGAGCGCCATTAATATTTGCAAGACTAGAAGCCGAATAGAACATATTGCTCATATTCGTAACACTAGAAGTATTCCAATTAGCGGCACCATCTATATTAACTAAGCTAGAGGCATCTTGAAACATATAGTTCATATTAGTAACACTAGAAGTATCCCAGTTGATGGCCCCGTCTATATTTTCTAAGCTAGAGGCGCTATAGAACATGTAGCTCATATTCGCCACCTTAGGCGTGTCCCAATTGATTGCTCCGTCTATATTGGTCAGACTTGACGCATTACGAAACATCCCGTTCATATCTGTCACATTTGATGTATCCCAATTCGCAAGCGCATCTATATCCGCAAGTTTGGAAACTTTCTGAAACATATAGCTCATATTCGCCACTTTAGAGGTATTCCAACCTGTCGCTCCGCCTATATCAATAAGATTCGACGCGCCGCGAAACATGCTACTCATATTTGTCACATTGGAAGTATCCCAATTAGCTAACGCATCTATATTCGTAAGGCTAGAAGCGTTAGTGAACGTGCCATTCATATTCGTCACTTTAGAGGTATCCCAATTACTAGCGCCGTCAATGTTCGTTAAGCTAGAGGCGCCAGAGAACATAATATTCATATTTGTCACTTTAGAGGTATTCCAATTACTAGCGCCATCTATATTGATAAGACTAGTCGCATTACTAAACATAGAAACCATATTTGTCACGCTCGAAGTATTCCAATTAGCTAATGCATCTATGTTTGTAAGGCTATTCGTATCGCGAAACGCATAACTCATATCAGCAACCTTAGAAGTATCCCAATTAGCCAAGGCATCTATATTAGCTAGGCTAGAGGCGCCAGAAAACATAATATTCATATGCGTCACCTTAGAAGTATCCCAATTAGCTAATGCATCTATGTTAGTAAGGCTAGAAGCGTTAGTGAATATTTCGGTCATCTTCGCTACCTTAGAAGTATTCCAATTAGCCAAGGCATCTATATTCGTAAGACTGGCCGTATAACGGAACGCTCCGCCCATATCTACAACATTTGAAACATCCCAACCAGCAAGCCCAGAAATATCAACTAATCGCGTAAATTGATTAAACAAATAAGCTAAGTTGTTTGCTTTAATTTTATCTGCCTCGGAGTAGATATAGATTGAGCCATCAGTATCATCAAACCAAGCATAGATTGGTACTGGTGAGTTTGTAGCCGAGATAATTGCCGCACTAGCCTCTTGTACTGGATTCATACTAGTAGCAGTCTTTACGGCCGTAATAGTTGTATTCTGTGTTTTGTAGGTTGCATCGGATTGGCCAGATAATTTTTTAAGTGCTGCATTGATGTTTTGTCCATTATCTAGTACTGCGGTTATTTCTTCTTTAACTTCCCCATCCATGCTCTTAGAGATAGAAGGCTTAGCCCAAGTGGCACGTAGTATTACATCATCCTCCATTAGTTTGAAGTAGTCATCATTAAGGATTCTGGAATCACCCTCAGCAATCTCCCAACCATTAAAGTTGTAGCCACTACAAGATAATGTATTATTAGATTTCTGAACTACTGCTAATGGTTGGTAGTCTTGTTCAATTGGAACCGTACCTTCGTAGCTACTACAGTCACTAGGTAGATTAGCTTCGTAGCTTATTTTGTAGCTAGATTTAAGTACGGGAGTAAGTTCACTCTCTATGTTTTCGTCTAATACTTCTGGGATAGTGGTTTGGATGGTTTCATGATCATTAGTTGGTAGGAAGGTGCCTTCTGGGATAGTACTAGCATTCTTAATGGTGACATCTATGGTTAATTGAGCAGTATGGCCAGACATTAAGGCATTATTCATTGTCCAGGTTACTACTGGCGTATTGTTGTTGTAGTTTAGGGCTGTCTCGCCAATAGAGGCTTCTACTGCATCTATACTATCTACATCCCAGTATTCATCATTGATGTAGTCGGTGAGGGTAAAGTCTTCGTAAGTATACGGAGCGAGACTTGCTTCAAAGAGGACGTCTCTTAGCGTGCTCATGTTAGCAATGAACTGGTTATCTGAGACTTTCTTAATTGGATCGAGTATTTCGTCGCCCATTTCGTATTGGATGCCATTAATGGTCATGTAAGGATACATAGCTTTTATGGCTTGGTATTCTGGTATCTCATTCGGTGTTTGCTTGTTTGGATAACCGTCAGTAAGGAACAATAGAATAAGTTCACGGTTCTCTTGCTTTTGGTAGCCTTCAAGGACTTCTTCGGCCTTCTTAAAACCATCATAATAATTAGTGTGATCATGCGGCGAGATATTATTTATTAAAGACAATAAAGATGTTTTGTTATTACTCAAACCACTCATAATATGAGCACTACCATTGAAGTTTATGAGCGCAATACGATTTTCCGTATCGGCCAAAATTTCTTCAACTAGCTCCGACGCATCATGCTTAAGTTGCGCAATCTTCTCCCCCCTCATCGAGCCGGAGCTGTCTACGACCATCACGATGTCTAGATTGGCATTATTTGCAACTTTGGCGACCGTATCGACATCAAAGGTTATTCTTGCTTTGCCCTGCTCTATCCATTTGGCACTCTTAGTTACATGCCAGGAACCAGGATCGCCATTGGCGTAGCTTGCATGCTGGGAGGTGAGTTCGATGGATTTAATGACTTCGGTATAGTTTGCGGCATAGGTAAGTTTGGCAATAATACCACCAATAATGACACTAACTATGGCCAGGGCCGACAAAGCGTAGTGTAGAGTACGCTTGCTTCGACTTATTCTAATACAGGGGATGCAGGATAGCCTATCTTTGAGGTCTCGTTTCTTTGAGGTTGCGACAGTAAAGGCTAAGATTCCAACCCCCAAGCCCACTAAGCCTACATACGGTAAGGCATTGAAGATGATGCCAGTAAAGGGTACGGGTTCGGGGATGGTTTTAAAGTCTATAGTAGCTTTGTATTCTTTGTCTGTATCAAGAATGTGATCTTCAGCTAAGGCGCCAGTTAGCTCTACTGTATTAGTGAGAGTTTGAGCTTTGTTCTCGGTTACCTTGTATTCAGCATAGACGTCGATGCTAGAGTTTGCGGCAATGGTTGGGATTACTGCTATGGTGCTGGTCTTAATGGTGTAGGAATCGTCAGCAGGAGACGCAAAGATGGCACCGTCAAGTTCTTCTTGGAGATAGACATCCGTTATTTTATATGCGGCTGTATTAGTGACAGTAACTTTAAACTTGACGGTTTCGCCATACATGTAGTCGTCTTTTGAATTAATGATGCTCTTTACTATGGTTGGGGTAAACTTATCCATGGCTCTAGTCCATTCGCCCTGGATGGTAACGTTTCCTTCTGGCATCGTGAAGCTTGCGTTCTTGTACCAGCCTAGGAAGTTATAGCCATCAGCTTGTGGGTCAGCTGCGGTCGTTACAGTCTCACCTGGATAATAGGTTTCACATGGTGGAAGGAGTGAGTTGGCATCATCTGGGGATACTGCACCCTCAAACTCATAGCAGACCTTGTAGCTTACGCGTTCAAAGCTACCCGTTAGAGTAACGTTACCCTCTGGCATCGTAAAGCCAGTTTCACTTAGGGTTGCGTCTTGGGTGGACCAGCCAGAGAATTTGTAACCATCAATAACAGTATCCTTGGCGGTTGAATCGAGATCTACGGTAGTACCAGCCTCGTATTCTTTCTGAGCAGGCGGCATAAAGTCTGCTGGCTTATCTCCATTTACGACATAAGTGACATTGCATTTAGTATTAGCCGTATTTTTGGTCCAGATACCAACTAGCTCCACGTCTTGGCCGGGCATAGTGAAGGAGCCGTCCGTTACCGTAGCATCAGATGTAG
>CAMYZS010000012.1 GCA_947303945.1 uncultured Candidatus Saccharibacteria bacterium
ATTTCCAGACGACGCCAAAACGCTCGATCAGGCTATAGACACATGGCGAGAAATACAAAAAGCAGAAATAGAAATATCTAAACTACGAGATATCAAGGGGCTATTCCCAGATAGTATCAAAACGTTTAATCAGGCCATAGACGCATGGCGAGAAATGAAAGGCGCGGGAATGGACATATCTGTTTTACGAGAGGTTAAGAAGCTATTCCCAGATGACATCAAAACGTCCACTCAGGCTATAAGCCTTGCGGAGACGAGAAAGACGAGAGGCATGAGTTGGTCGGACTTCTCGAAAACAATCAGCTCACTGGTCAGTGTTGGTTTTAGGAAATCTGATATAGTAAGATATCCACATTTAATTTCAAAATTATTACTTAAGAAAGGAGCATAATGATAACCATACAAAATATTAACCCTATACTAAATAAAACCATAGTAATATATGCCCAGAAGAAATTAGGAGTTACCGCTTCGGTCTGGCTACATGAAATAGCTCGCAAATTAGAAGAATATAATTGGCCAATAGACTGTTGGCAAGTAGGTAAGGATAGTGCTGGCAACGAGATTAAAATTGATCGTCTCGGACGATTTCTATTTGGCGTGCCTGGCTATGATGGGCATGTTAGAATAGTTACTAATGGTCCAGAAATTACGATATATTACCCTTCTGAGCCAACAGAAGCAGAAGCATTGTTTAATAAACTAAAATCTGAGATTGAGATTCCTAATCAATTAGCTCCATAATGCTTTTATCTTAGCATAGTGCACATGTAGCATAACTTGTTCTGAACTCAGAAAAGCAGGCAACGTTTCGACCCATTCGCGCAAAACAGTAATAGAGATTTGCCTGAAACTTGGGATAGCGGATTGTTGCGAAATGTATGTATAGAAAAACAGCTTTGCATCCCTCTCGTGTCAAAAGCTTTTATGCTATAACTATATATATATGGAAGGTGCCAAGGGTCTCAACATAGATGCTAATAGAGATACTAACTTTGAGACTGAATATAGCCCAGAAAATCTAACGGATGGCGAACCCAAATCTATACCTGCTTTTGTAGCGCGCGCTCTGCGGAAAGCGAGAAGAAGTGAGAAAATAGCGCAAGACCGAATGCACTCTGAGCCAGAGGCTCGGTACGAACAGCAATATGGAAGAATTGAGCGAGAATCGGGTCGTGCGGAGACTTCTAAATATAATATCCGCGCCAAAACCACATCTCGGCAAGCCATCCAGCAAGAACTCCAAAGTTATGGCGCAACTAGCATAGATGAGCTAGACGGTATCGATTATAGCGCAGACGGCATAGGTCTCGATTATGTTATAAGAACACAGCAAAAGATACAAGAAGTTGGAATGAACGCAACTGTTTTACGGACGATTAAAGGATTATTTCCAGACGACACCGAAACGCTCGATCAAGTTATAGGAATATGGCAAAGAATGCAAGAAGTAGAAATGAGTGCAGCTGATTTGCGAATAATTAAAAAATTATTTCCTGACGATACTAAAACGCTCGATCAAGTTATAGAAATATGGCAAAGAATACAAAAAGCAAGAATGGATGTATATGATTTACGGACGATTAAAGAATCATTTCCAAACGATGCCAAAACACTTGATCGAGTTATATGGATATGGGAAACAATACGAGAAGCGGGAATGGATGAAGACAATCTATGGACGATCAAAGAAAAATTATTTCCAGATGACGCTAAAACGGTCGATCAGGTTTTAGACGCATGGCGAGAAATACAAGAAGCGGGAGCGAATATATATGATTTACGGACGATTAAAGAATCATTTCCAAACGATGCCAAAACACTTGATCAAGTTATATTGATATGGGAAAAAATACAAGAAGCAGGAATGGATGCAGACAATCTATGGACAATTAAAAAAGAATTATTTCCAGATGATACTGAAACGATCGATCAGGCTTTAGACGCATGGCGAGAAATACAAGAAGCGGGAGCGGATATATATGATTTACGGACGATTAAAAAATCATTTCCAAACGATGCCAAAACACTTGATCAAGTTATATTGATATGGGGAAAAATACAAGAAGCGGGAATGGATGCAGGAGATTTGCAGAATATCGCGCATCGTTTTCCAGACAATACTAAAACGCTCGACCAGGCCATAGGGGCATTGCAAGAAATACAAGAAGCAGGAATGAGCGGATCCGATTTGCGGATAATCATGGACCTATTCCCAAACGATGCTAAAAGGCTCAATCAAGCTATAGGGGCATGGCAAAAAATACGAGAAGCGGGAATAGGGTTATCTGAACTAAATTCCGAGAGACGGCGATATCCTAATATCAAAACAATCGATCAAGCCATAAACCAAATAAGGGCAGACAGACTGCAGACACTAAACAAACTATTTCCAGATAACGTCAAAACAATCGATCAGGCTATAGCTGCCTTGCAAAGAATGAAAGATGCGGGAATACATATATCTAGCATAAAGGAGGTTAAGGAACTATTTCCAGATAGCGTCAAAACAATCGATCAGGCAATAGGCCTTGTGGAGGCGAAAAAAACAAAAAATATGAGCTGGTCGGTTTTTTCGGAAATAATCAACTCTCTAGCCAGTGCTGGCTTTCAAATAGCCGATATAGTAAGGTGCCCATTTTTAATTTCAAAATTATTACTTGAGAAATGAGCATAAGTTCTAAGCTTAGATGAATTACTAAAATACTCACAAGACGAGCTATATTGTAAGCATGACGAAAATGTGATGAATCTTATAGATTTTATCGACAAAAATGGAACTCCAACTAGTCGCTATTATACGGCAGAGGATATTGTGGAAGAATATATATTTGGTCTTCGTATTGCGACCTCCTTCGATAGCGCCGGCGGAATCGAGGAAGTCTTAGACAAAATTGAGCTTAACGACGATGATCGAGATGGCGAAAAACCGCAGAGCTTCTGGAGCTTATTCAGAATGTACAGAACAACACTAGAATGTGGACTAATCGGGGATATACTCCGTTGGAAATAGCTAACCTCTTAGGATAAGAGTATCAAGAAAATGACCGCAAATCAATAAACTACCTAAGACCTGAGTTCTTGTGAACTTTATTGCTGGCGGGTCGAGTGGGATATAAATAATGCGCGCCGCGGTTCCACTGTGCCAGGCTGAGTATCGAATATGCTCTCGCGCAGTTTTCTCGCCGCGTTCAACTCAGCCAAAGAAATACAATGTCAATTAAACAAAAAGCCAACCACACTAAGTAGCCGGCTTTATTGTTTACTTTACCCGAGCGCCATTCACGTATAGTTTATAACCATTTGCATGGATATTGCTATTTGTCGTATCGGCATTTGTGAGTGATTTAATATAAGTATCGCCCATTAAAGTTATCGAGCTAGAACTATCTAAGGTAAGCTCAACTTCGCCCGTATTGTCGCTATTAATCGCGCCCTTGAAAGTAGAGCCATTTTTGAGACTCATAGTAAGGCTTGAGATGGGATCAACCACAACGTTGCCGGTAGCAGATTGATTGGTTAGATTGAGTGTGACCGTGCCACCGTTACTACCGGATTTACCCCAAGAATCTTTCTGAATGCGGAGGAAGTTACCGGTCGCATCATTATTGATAATCTTGTTGTTTTCGAGATTAATCTCGGCAGTAGTATTAGTGACATAGAAGCTGTCGCCTTTGTTGGTAGTAATAGTGGAGTTTTTAGACGTAAAGACCGCTTGGCCCGAAGCCGCATCGCCACTCATCGATTGGTAGAGGAAGATGTTTTTGTAAGTGGTAGATTGGCCGTTCAGGGTATTGTTAGTGTCGGTAAGGTCGACGTTTTCGAGCGTGACGCTGTTCTTCCCTTCAATGACGACACCTTCGGAAGCGGTGGCTACTAAAGTGGCATTTTTGACGGTAATGTCTGCTGTGGAATAGATGGCCGGTGAGCCTTGGCCGGTGGTTTTGTAGGTGCCTTTGTTGACCGTCACAGTGCCACCGCCACGATCGGAGCGGATTGCGGCACTAGAAGTACCAGCCGTGTTAATAGTGAGGTTTGTCGCATTCATAGTGCCACCGCCAGTAGTCATGATGCCGCCGGCATTATTCTTTTTGGTAGTAATAGTGGAGTCGGAAATATTAACCGTGGTGCCATCCGAGGACGAATTATTGGTCGTAGCGGAGCCACCATAGCTAAACACGCCATTTGCGCCATTTGCGTCGGTCGTAATAGTAGCGTTTTTGATAGTTAGATTGGCGCCGCTTTTGGCGATAATGGCAGAGTTAGTGCCATAAAAGCTAGTATTATCGCCACCATCGGAATCGCCAGTTTTGGTGACAGTAATATTAGAAAGCGTAGCTTTGATATCGCCCGATGCAGAGATGGCATTTTCGTCGGCCGTGGACGAAGTATATTCGCCGCTCGTAATTTCTTCGTCACTTGTAATCTCCTTGGCGGAAGAATAGGACGCGGACGAACCAGAGCCACCTTGCATTTGCGCAGATTGACCGTTACTATTCTGCGCATCGTTGCTACTACTAAGGGTGCCGATTAGGAAGCCCCATTCTACGCCCAGGATAATCGCAAGAACAATGATAGCGACTACGCAGGTTGAGGTAGTTTTATTTTTCATGCCACCTCCTTAGGATTCGTTGCTACTTTGGTTTTCGTTACTTTCGCCTGGCATGGCTGGCGGTTGACCGTTTTCGCCGCTTGGCATTTCTGGTGGAGTGCCACCGCCTTGCATCTGCGAAGACTGGCCGTTATTACTGCTGTTATTTGCGCCGAGAACATTCACGCTAATAATGAAGGCGCTAGTTGAAATAATTGCGCCAACTAGTACGCCAATAATGAACGAGAAAATTCTCATTTTAATGTCATCTTTGTGGTTGTTTTCCATAATAAATCTCCTATGTTTATATTGTATAAAAAATTATGGGGCAAATGTCTGAAACAATGCTGAAAAAGTTGAAAATATGGCTATTTAAAGTATTTGCCTTCGGTCTTGAGACTAACGACTAGCATGATGGCGATAAATATCACCATGAGAGCGGCGGAAATATTGATGAGGATATTGAGACTAGTAAGCATGCCGACACCAAGGAGACAAAGAATGGCACTGGTAATAATCATGGAAATGCCATTAAGAAAACGCGCTTTCTTGCGCACTTTGACAGGAAGTTTCTTACGCTCTTTGGGAAGGAGCGGATCAAATTTGCTCGTGAGCGTAGCGATGCCGAGCAAGATTTGGCCAATACTAAATATAATTAAGACAATCGCGATAATGTTTAACATAAGCTCATTATATATGGCCAGGCATTTTTGGGGTAGGTATTGATATAATAAAGAAAACAGAGAACCGCTAATGGGTATTTATGATTTAAAGGTAAAAACTAGGGACGGCAAGGTTGTAAAGCGATTTGATCCGACTTTCAAGCCAGAAGATATGGAAGAAGATATAAAAGGTTTACTGTAGTTTATTGAACGTAGCGCACGAACATATCGCGAAGCTTTTGATTTAGATAATTACTAATATCATCAAGCTTTACGGTAATTTCGTTGCGGTAATATTTACGAATGATTGCAAAAGCACCATTTGTAAGAATCAATAATTCAAATTCTGCGCTTTTGTCATGGATGCCTTTTTTATGCAAGATCATCAGAACGTGCTGAGTCATGCTGATTTCGAGTTGACTCAAAAAAGCCGTCGGTGCATCACTAGACAAAAGCTGACGATAAACACCCTCTTGTTGCTTTAAGAAAGTGAAAACCTGATTTACATACTGCTCAATATCGTCGGCTGAGTTAAATTCGTAACTATCAGCAAAAAGTTCCCCTTCGAGTTCGGATTGCAACTCAGCGCCAACCTCGTAGAGGTTATTGTAGTAATTATAAAAAGTGCCACGTGTAATTTCGGCACGCTCGGCTAGTTCAGTTACCGTAATATTTTTGACGGAGCCATGCTTAGCTAACAAATCCGCAAAAGCTTCGCGAATTTTACGACGCGTTCGATCGACGGCTCTGCGATAAGATTTTTTAACCATAGTATAATTATACCACTCTTTGAACAATGTGTCAATATGGTGTCTAATTTTAGACATAGTGCAATAATACTGTTCTTCTTTGAATTATAAGAGGCGAATATAATAATCAAATATGCGCAAGATATCAGATTTCATCGTAAACCATTGTTATGTCATTTTCGGTGTATTTTTGGTACTTGTGGTAATTTGTGGTTTTTTGGCAACTAAAGTTACAATCAATAAAGATGTCTATTCTTACATGCCGGCCGACTCGGAAACTACTTTGGGCCTGAACATTATGAACGATGAGTTTAGCTATGATACGACCAGCAGTTATGAAATGATGCTAACGGACGTTCCAGCTAACGAAAAGGCGCAAATCAAAGAACATATCGAATCGATTGAAGGCGTAAAATCCGTAGATTACGATGACAGTGATACGTATAATCGCGACAAATACACTCGCTACATAATCAATATCAATGCGCCGGCAGATTCCGAGCTAGCCAATCAAGCTTACCATACTATCCATAACGAATATAAAGATAAGTACAAGATCAAAGAGGCTGGCAAAGTTTACAATTTTAACGGCGAAGTATTAAAGCTGCACGTTACAATACTAGCCATTGCCTGCGCGATGGTGATTCTGCTTTTGATGAGCAAATCTTGGGTGGAACCATGGCTGTTCCTATTTGCAATATTGTTGGCCGTAGTTGCCAATAAAGGTACGAATATCATTTTTCCGAGCGTGTCACATATCACTGATGCGATCTCGGCGATTTTACAAATGGCATTATCGATGGATTACGCCATCATGTTATCGACGCGCTATCGACAAGAAAAAGCGAAGCCAGACCATCCAGACAAAAAGACCGCCATGCGCCGCGCAATGCGCTATTCGTTTGGCGCAATTTCATCAAGTTCCGTCACGACGGTAGTTGGATTAATCGTGCTAATATTTATGAGCTTTACTATCGGACGTGACATGGGGCTCGTACTGAGCAAGGGCGTAATATTGAGTTTGGTGTCTATTTTTACTTCCCTGCCAGCGCTACTTCTGCTCTTCGACAAAGCCATCGAGAAAACCAAAAAGAAAACCCTCAACTTCAAAATGGATTGGTTTGGTAAGCGTAGTTATGATTTGCGTAAGATTGCGATGCCGCTATTCTTATTTGTCTTCGTGGGCAACATCATTCTAAAAGGTAGCACTGGTATCAACTTTACGGCCGAACAAAACAATCGCATTAAAGACGTCTTTAATGAAACCAACCAGATGGCTTTAGTCTATGATGCAAAAATGGACGATAAAGTCACGGAAGCTTGCAAGAAATTCGATAAACGTGAAGATACGACGCGCGTCCTTTGCTATGGCAATACTATTAATGAGCCAGAAAAATACAATGAATTAGTTGCAAAAATTAATAGCCTAAGCAGCGAGAAAGTTGAAACCGAAGATTATCTTGTGAAGGCGATTTACTACCACTACTACAAAGACGTAGATACGCACGAAATAGCGCTCGACGATTTGGTAACATTTTTGCAAAAAGAAGTGTTTCCTAACAAAAACTTTGCGGATGCAGTTTCGAAAGACACCGTAGCGAAAGTTGATCGTTTTTCAAACTTCACAAATCAAGTTAAAGTCAATCAGCCGCGCACCAAACAAGATATAGCAAATATCCTGGGCGTCGATAGTAAGAAATTGGATGATGTTTACGTCTTGTATTTGTCGGAGCAGAATATTCCAACCAAACTTACGCTATACGAATTTGCGCAGTTCGTAACGAATGATATTTTATCGAATTCAAAATATGCCAGCATGGTCACGCCAGCACAGCGCGCAGATTTAGCCAAGCTAAAAACGTTTAGCAATAAAAATATTACCGATTCGCCAAAGACCGTTGCGGAGCTTTCGAGCATTTTCGGAATTAATCAAAAGACGCTTGAGCAATTGTTGACTTACTATAGCTATACGACAACTAACACGCCGACGGCAACCGCTTCAATTGAAGAGCTGATTAACTTTGCGCTCACAAATCAAAATGTCATTAACGAAATGGGTTTGTCGGCGGATGAAGTTGCGCAATTAAAAACACAGTTCGCTACGATTAAAACTAAGGTTAGCGAACTAAAAAATGCGCCTGCCCTATTTGACCAAGCCGTAGCAAAATTGCCGGCAGAAACACAAGAAAGCTTAGCGCCAGAAATCGCAAAGGTGCGCGCGGAATTAGTCGCAAAAACAAAAGAAGCAGAACAAATACTAACAAAGAAATATTCCTATTCGGATATAGCAACGGCCGCCGGAAAACTGAACGCCGCCTTGGACAAAACGAATGATTGGCTAAAAAATTTAGAATCAAATTATCCAGAATTATTTGATAGCCTTAGCGAGGAAGATAAAAAGACCATCCTTGATCTAGCCCAAAAATTAAACGAAAAAATCATTTCTGTACGTCAAAAAGTTGATTTAAACGACAAGCTAGCGAAGCTGAAGAATATCTACAAACTCTACCAAGCCGAGACGACTTCTAGCGCCATCAGACTTTCCCCACGTGAATTAGTGAATTTCTTACTCAAGCATCAAAATGACGCGAAGTTAAAAAATGCACTTTCGAGCGAAACAGTTAAGCAACTAAGCCTAGTGCAATATATTATGAATAATCAGAACACTAAGTATTCAGCGGGGAGCTTGGCGCAAACTTTTACGCTTGATTCGACAAAGGTTAAACTTGTTTACGCGCTCTATAATTATCGCTACCAAAATAAGAATATAAAAATCTCACTAAAAACATTGATTAATTTCATCGACGAGAAAATTCTACCTGACCCAGATTATGCAAATCGTTTAGGCAAGAATGAGCAAACACAACTACGCACAATCGCAACGCTAATGCGCGCCGCGGCAAATGGAAATACGTATAATTATGAAGCGTTGTATCGCGCAATTTTACCGCTGGCTAATAACGTAGATAAGAACCAACTATTTCTGGCCTATCTATATCACGGTTCGCTCTATGATTACGACAAAAACTGGACGCTGACGGTCGAAAAGTTTATTAACTTCCTGTCAGACAAAGTGTTGCCAGATGGGCGTTTTGCGGAACGCATTGATAATGAAATGCGCGAGAAAATTAATGACGGCCACAAAACAATTAACGAAGCAAAAGATTTATTAGTCGGACCGCGCCATTATCGCGCACTGATTGAATCAAACTTGCCAGCCGAAGGCGATCAGACTTTTGCCCTGATTAGTGATTTGAAGAGCGAGCTTGGCCCGCGTAATAAAATCGATTATTACATGGTGGGAGATTCGGCGATGGCCTACGAAATGTCGCAGACATTTAGTGACGAGATGAATTTCATTACGATTCTGACTATGCTGTCAATTTTCGCGGTAGTCGTTTGTACCTTTAAGTCATTCTTCGTATCAATGCTGCTGGTACTTGTGATTCAATGCGCGGTTTATATCGTGATGGCTTATTTGTCGTTGACCGGATCGCGCATTTTCTTCATCGCATTAATCATCGTCCAATCGATTTTGATGGGCGCAACAATTGATTATGCAATTCTGTTTACTTCATATTACGTAGAGAATCGAAGTTACTTCAAAATGAGTATCCGCGATGCGCTGATAAGTACATATAATCGTTCAATTAATGCAATTTTAACCTCGGCATCGATTCTGATTATCGTGACAGCAATCGTAGGTAATTTTGCTACAGCGATTGCGGCAGCAGTTTGCCAGGCAATTTCCTTAGGAACTTTCTGCGCAACTTTGATTATTCTGGTCCTACTCCCCGCCCTTCTAGCAACTTTGGATAAATTCGTAATCAAAGATTCTCGCAATAAAGTTACCAAGACAGACAAAGGTGCGCGGAAGCTATTGGCAGGTTTTAAATCGTTGCTATAATAGTGACAAGTAAATAAAGGATCTTTTATGGAACAAAACATTTGTCAAAGTTGCGCAATGCCACTAACATCAGAAGATATGTACTCAACTGAAAAAGATGGCAGTATTAATAAAGACTACTGTAAATGGTGCTATAAAGATGGTGAGTTTATCGATAAAGTTTCGATGGAAGAATATATCGAGATGTGCTCGAAGTTCGGCGAACAAGCCGGCATGACAAACGAGCAAATGAAGGAATATTGTACGAAGGTATTCCCGACTTTGAAGAGATGGAAGAAGGCGTAAAATGCCACGACCACGTAATAAAGCAGATTTATTAAAAGCTGGTGCAGAATACTACACCAAGTTGATTGAAATGGCGGACGGAATGAGCGAGAAAGAAATGAATACTGAGTTTGATTTCTCGGGCGATCCAAGCAAAAAAGAACGCCATTGGGGCCGCGATAAAAACTTGCGCGATATTTGGATACATTTGTATGAATGGCACCGCATGCTATTAGAATTCGTGGATACGAACTTGAATAAAGGCGGGAATGCACCGTTCTTACCAGAGCCTTATACTTGGAAAACTTACGGCGATATGAACGTGGAATATTGGAAAAAGCATCAGAAGACAACGCTAGCTGATGCGCGCAAGATGTTCGAGAAGTCGCATGCGGACGTGATGAAATTAGCAGAAAGTTTGAGCGAAGAACAACTATTTACTAAAGGTATGTATCCGTGGGTAGGCGGTTCGGTATTGGGGTCGTATTTCGTGAGTTGCTTGTCGTCACATTACGATTGGGCGATGAAAAAGCTGAAGGCACATAAGAAGAATTGTGCGTAGAATGTATAAAAATCCGCAAACCAACACAGTAGTCGATCATATTAAGAGCGAGTATGGCGCCGAGCTGGAGTTTTTGTGGCCAGAGCGTAATCCAGATTATGCGATTTTTCGCCACAGTCATAATAGTAAATGGTTTGCGTTGATTGGTATTATTTCGAGCAAAAGCTTGGGGATTAAAGAAGACAAAAAGGTAGAGATAATTAATTTGAAATTTGATAAAAATCAGACATTTGATTTTGCCGAAACAAGCGACCATATCTTCCCGGCTTACCATATGAATAAAAATAACTGGATTACAGTTCTACTGGATAGAACTTTGCCAGACGAGATGGTTTTTGAATTAATTAAAAAGAGCTATTTATTAACGGACAAGTAAAATGGCTAGTACAAAAGAATATCGGGATTATATATTAGAACAACTATCTTTGGTGCCAGGGGTTACTTGCTGGCCAATGATGGGTGAGTTTTTACTATATGCGGACGGCGTGCTGTTTGGCGGGATTTATGATGATAGGTTGCTGGTGAAAATTACGCCTGGGAATGATAGCTTTGGTATGAGCGAAGCGCTGCCCTACGAGGGCGCAAAAAAGATGTATTTGGTGGATAAGGTGGATAATAAGGAGAGGTTGAAGGAGATTGTCGAGAGGACGGCGGAAGGACTAAACTTATCCTAGGCTATAAATAAAATAAACCCCGCGGGGCTTGTTTCTTCTTCATATGGTGAGCCGGGTGGGACATAAACAGTCCATATCGCTATTTGATACAATAAGAATATGAGCGATTCAAAATCTTCTAAAGAGAAAACTTCAGATAAAATAAAAACTGTACTTGGTTTTATTGGAGGCGCAATTCTTGTATTCTTTGCATACCTCTGGTTTATTAACAGTCATCAATTCGAAGGCAACTTCTTTGGTCTTGCGTTTAGGATGCCATTTGAGTCAGTAGAGCATTACTGCAGCAGAAAATCTGATCAAGTCTTTACGGTTGACATTAAAGGATATCAAGAGTGTGTTGAGTCCAATGGTAGCACCCATCAAAGACTTAAAGCAAAAATAGATAACACCATGAAGAGTGAAGGGGTCAATTCGAGCGACAAACAGCTTGAATGTGCGGCCGGAATATTTGAAAGATATTTATCCCCTGACGAAATTGATAAATATCTAAATGGCGAGCGAATACCACAGTCAACCTCTACTTACGATAAAATGATGGTTGGCTTTTATGCTTGCTATGGACAATCAAAGTAGCGCTTAAATCTAAATGCTCATTTCATGATACGACATAGACCAAATAACATATAGTGAACGTTGCAGAGAACTTATTAATGCAGCAGACGAGATGACGCGCCGTCTCTATAACGTGATTGATTGGATATTCGAGCATCCGGAATACAATCCTAAGACAAAGGTCTTACCAAAGAAAGACTACCCCGTTTTAATAGATGTTACGTTCTGATTAGGAATCACAAGGAAATGAATATTGAACCAATGTAAAGGAATAACTTATTCCTACAATGTCATTGTGATTATGATTGTAAAAAATACAACAAAATGAGATAATATTAGCACTTGAAAAGATGGTAAACATATGCACTATATTGTGCTTATGTTATAATAGAATTAAAGAAATGAACGAAAGGACTACTATGATTAAGGATCAGGAAATAACGTCCTCGACAATTGCAGATTTCTTTCTTACAAAAGAGGCGCTTACACCGAAAAAGGTCCAAAAACTCGTATATTATGCCTACGCTTGGTTTATTGCATTAAACAATCAAGACGCTGAAAATATCGAGAACGTCCTTTTTGACGAATCACCGGAAGCGTGGATGCACGGCCCAGTTTTCCCTAGCCTTTACCAAAGATTCAAAGAATACGGCTGGCACGAAATACCAAAACAAAAAGATGACATAAAATTCGAAAACGAAGACATAGAATCATTCCTAAATATTATTTGGAAAAAATTCGGGAAATTCAGCGCCGACGATCTAGAATTCATGACGCATCAAGAGACTCCTTGGCGAAACGCAAGAAAAGATATTGTAGATTTTGCGCCATCGGCTCAAAAAATACAATTAAAGGACATCTTTACTTGCTACAATGAAAAAATCTCTGCTTAAAAAGATAAAGCCGCCAAAGATACAAAAAGGTGGTAGTAGTTTTGTTGCGCCAGGAAAGGAGCAGGAAGAATCTGATATTACTCTATCGTTTAAGTTGTTCAATAGCAAAAGCATCAGATTGGATGATTTTAATAATTATTATGAGAATCAAAATGCCGCACATAAAGCAGTAAGCGATCTACTACATGTTCTTAATGACATCTCAAGGGAAACCACAAAAACGATTTTCCAAAAAGACAAAAAGAGACAACTTCATTTAAATCAAATGGATGATGACAATTCCATAAGAATGATTGAAAAAATATTATTTGAAGGCTACGGCTTTCCAGAACAGACGATAGCGGAATTTGACCGCGAATACTTCGAAATAGTCGCTAATGGAGATGGTGGAAGATTGATCTTTGTTATGTCAGATCATTTAATGATTCCTCTTTTTCTAGACCCAAATCATCTAGTTTACAGTAAAGCAAGTAAAAGTATAAAAAAGAAAACAAGTCACGCGCATCCAGGATTCTTTACGTATAACCAAGAGCACATCGATTACTATAGCCAACTCGAAAAAAAGAGTAGTCTAAAAGACGCCGTCATTGAGTATGCTCGTAGCGGAGAATATCGCACAGTTGATGATTTCTTGAAAGCTTGGGATGACGCCAATTCGGACTAGTTTTTATCATTAAAGTAAAATGTAACAGTTTTAAAATAACAGATAAGGACTGTCATTTTATCCACTTGTTTGCAAGTGGATATTCTTTATGAAAAAGTACTGCTCAACCGCTTGTACACAAGCGGTGCTTACAGAGATGGCACCGATTGTACACAATCGGCGAGTTATAGCCAAATTGCACAATAAAGCAATATTCACCTATCCACTTGAACGCAAGCGGACGTCTGGTAAGTTTTGTTATTCTAGACCTATTGAAACTTATGAAAAACTATGGCCTAATAATGCGATATAATGGTGCTATGAATATCCGCCAAGTCGAGGAATTCTTTAAAGACAAAAAGAATACACCTTGTCCACTAACAGAGCGCCTTATTAAAGCTGGCTATCAGCAAACTGGTGGCGGATACATAAATCTAGCAAAGAAACGCGGCTTAATCGTAGATTATACAAAAGCCGAACCTACGCAATATTGGCATCTTATCGAGGAATACTGCCCTTCCGTAGATAAAGACAAGTCTTTCAGTAAGAGTATTGTTTGCGGCGAACTAATATTCTGGATGGCCGAAGTATCAAAAGCCGTGCCGAATAGCAAATTAGAAAAATTACTCGAGCGAATAATCGCGGATGGAAATAAGGATACTGCTCCGCCAAAATATGACCGCATTAAATGGAATAAGGAAATCCAGAATCTTTGTTTCGATGCAATTGTGGATAGAGTTGAGAAATATGATCGACGTTAACTTCGATTTTACTTCGGATTCTCCACATTATTGGGATAATTTTTGGGCAAACAGCGGTGGCTTAGGTGGCGGCAATTACGATCCAGATTCCGCAAGTAAAACTATGCAGAAATACCATCAAGAATTATGGAGCAAACAGCTACCGAACGGCGAACGCATGGAATTAAAATGCGTGGATAATGGTGCTCTGGAGTGGGGCGGATTCCGTTTCGGTAGTGATTCGATTATTGTAAGCTTCCGTTATCAAAAGCAACGAAAACTACTCGAAGACGTCGCCAGTTCGATGGATGATTATCGTGCATTTGTAGAAGATTTTCTGCATCGTAGCTATACGATTGGTGGCGAAATTATCTTTCCGAAACATCGAAATAGCATCAACCAGACGCGCGGTACGAATCCACAAACTAGCGACCGCTTCGATTTGACGCTGGAGTGTATTCGGAGATATTATCTCGGCGAGGGTAATCCACTGTTCCCTGTTTTGAATTCAGATAAAAATTTCTTTGATTTATTTGTAGATTTTAAAGGTTTTGTGGATTTCTTTTTTCTAAATGATTTAGTAGCAGAAGATTATGGCGCAGTAAGATTCTGGGACGAATGGAGAGATTTTTCGAATAATCCGATACCGGAAACAGTAGACCATTATTTAAGATTCCTGCAAAATGAGCTAACATTTGTCGAAGCGAGAAACTCAAGATTATCAATAAATATTAAATGCTTTATTAAATAGCGCCAAAATACTTTTCAAAGAATTCTTTCAGACGTTTAACTACCGTCTTTTTCTTAGTTGTACGTGCATTGTCCGCAGCGAAGCGCGACATAACTGGCATAATCCTGTCCACATCTGTGCCAGTAGTTTTTAGAATACCGTCACGAAACGAATTCGTAATCAAGCGGTAAGTATAATCTTTATTGAGTCCTTCGGCGTCGATGATGCTGTCTAGTTCTTTTTGACGCTGTTCATTAACAAACTTCTGCCAGTTATCGTGAATCTCGCCAGTCGTGCTATTTGTTACATCGTTAACAAAATCATGGATAAGCTCTTTCTTACTGCGCAGCTCAATGCTCGAATCAACGGCGCGGTCGATTGTAGCAATGATGGACTTATCTTCGCAGTTCGACTCATGATACTTCATGACGAGCATTAGGATGTAGTCGATATTAACTTCGATTTGGCGAATGAGCTCGACCTCGAACACTAAGTCGTCATTGATAATCTCTTTCTCACCACCATCGTCACCCCCACGCTTTTCCTGATATAGGTCAATGTAACGACTCTGATAGTCCTGCAAGTCGCGGTCGCTAATAATATTCTTGTCGTCGTCAGCGAACTGGTCGAATGATGTAAGGATGTTACGGATGCGAAGAATTTTGCCGAAGAGTTTGATGAATTCCTTCTGCTTTTCTTCGCCGATGATTGCCTCTTCTTCAAGCGGATACTCGCTGTTCAGACGATTAATAAGCTCGACATAACCATCAATATGTTTGCCTTTGTCGTCCTCATACCCATTCAAATACTCGTCGTAGCTCTTAAGCATTACGATTCCGCCAGCATCCTTATCGCCAAACAAACCAACAGCTTCGTCAACCTTCTCCTGCAAGTTACGGAAGCACACAATATTACCGTAGGTCTTTACCGAATTAAGAATGCGGTTAGTGCGCGAGAACGCCTGAATCAAACCGTGCATCTTCAAATCCTTATCAACCCAAAGCGTGTTGAGCGTTGTCGCATCAAAACCAGTAAGGAACATATTCACGACAATCAAAAGGTCGACCTCGCGATTTTTTACGCGAAGCGAAAGGTCCTTGTAATAGTTCTGGAATTTGTCGGACGAGGTATCAAATTGCGTGTTGAATTGGCGGTTATAATCCTGAATTGCAGATTCCAAGAATTCACGCGACGGCACATCCAGACCAGACGTATCAAAGTCCTCATCGACGAACACATCGTCTTCTGGGTCGGTTTCATTTTGAGCAAAGCTGAAGACCGTGGCAATTGTCAGCGGCCGCCCCATCTCTGCCAACTGCTTTTTGAACTCCTCATAGTATAGCTTTGCCATCTGAATAGACGACGTAGCGAATATTGAGTTGAAGCCTGCATAGCGTTTACCACGGAGCGTATAGTGCGAATTGCGCTTGGTTTTCTGATCGAAGTGTTCAAGGATGTATTTCGTAACTTCCGTGATGCGACGAGGGTCCATCATTGCGCGTTCGCGGTCAATTGAGCTGACGTCGTAGTCGACGATATTATCCTTGCTATGCATCATGCTCAAATAGTCAATGCGGAACGGTAATACATTTCTGTCGTTGATAGCATCGACAATCGTATATGTATGAAGTTTATCGCCAAATGCCTGTTTCGTAGTCCGAAGCATTGGGTTGCCACTTTTACCGGCATTTTGCCCGAAAATTGGGGTCCCAGTAAAACCAAACAAATTGTAGTTTTTAAATGTGCGAGCGATACTCGTATGCATATCACCAAACTGACTGCGATGGCATTCATCGAAGATTATGACGACACGCTTGTTATAGACCTCATGCTGAGGGTTGCGACTAATAAATGTGCTCAACTTCTGAATCGTGGTAACAATAATACGATACTTGTGCGGGTTACCATTCTTATCGATATCTTCGAGCTGATGCTGGAGTACGCGCGTGGAGTTATTTCCGTCCGCCGCCCCCTTCTCGAAGCGGTCATACTCACGCATCGTCTGATAATCCAAATCCTTACGATCAACTACGAATAGCACCTTATCAATGTAAGGCAACTTAGAAGCGAGCTGAGCGGCCTTAAACGAAGTTAGAGTCTTACCAGAACCAGTCGTATGCCATACGAATCCGCCCGCCCCAACCGTTCCTGGCTTCATCGGAGAATCCACCTTAGCGTTCTGTGAAATCTCAATCTTATTAATAATCTTCTCGGTAGCGCAAATCTGATATGGACGCATAACGAGTAGCTTGTTATCAGCATCGAACACGCAGTATTTAGTTAGGATATTTAGGAGCGTATGCTTCGAGAAGAATGTGCGCGTAAAATCTACGAGATCTGGAATGATTTTATTGTTTCCGTCAGCCCAGAACGAAGTAAACTCGAAGCTATTGCTAGTCTTCCTGCTTTTCTTGCGGGCCATCTCGCCGAGCTCTTTGACGTGCGATGCACGAGTCGTGTTCGAATAATACTTCGTATGCGTGCCGTTCGAAATCACGAAGATTTGCGCGTATTCATACAGGCTTCGCGTCACCCAAAAACTATCGCGTTGATAGCGTTTGATTTGATTGAAGGCTTCACGAATCGCGACCCCACGCCTCTTCAACTCGACATGCACCAACGGCAAACCATTTACAAGAATCGTCACATCATAGCGCGTATTGTGCGTGCCGTCATTCTCTTCATACTGATTGATAACTTGAAGCGAGTTGTTGTGGATGTTTTCCTTGTCGATGAGGCGGATGTTTTTCGTAGCGCCATTGTCCTGACGCAATACTTGGATATGGTCGGACTGAATCTTACGAGTCTTTTCTTCAATACCTTCGTTACTATTCGCAATGCAGTCGTTGAAAAAGCGCTCCCACTCTTCTTCTGAAAACTGGTAGTCGTTTAGTTTTTCGAGCTGCTTGCGAAGGTTTTCCTCAAGGTAGGTCTTCGAATGAACCCGTAAATACTCATAGCCTTGCTCCTGCAAGTTTCTAATCAATTCATTTTCCAAGTCAGCTTCGCTTTGATACGCTTCTGCCTTCCTTGGTTGTGGAGTATATTCCGCGACGACAGTGCTTTCGCCACCCTGCATCACCATATTGTATTGACTCATCGAAAAACCATCCCGTAATTACTTACGATTATTATACCATCCTAAGCGGTTTTCTCTTTGAAAGTGAGGAGCTTGTCGCGATAGTAAACGTATTGCTTGTGGCGTGCTTCAATCTCGGCAGGAAGGCCGTCCGTTATGTCTGTACAAATAGCTCTAAAAGAATCGAGTATTTTCACAATTTTCCTCTGGACACTAATTGCCGGCATCGGAATAGTAAACTTACGTATTTTTTCCATCGGGATATTCTGCATCGAGGACGCCTGTAGTAGCCTATCTATCTGAGAGTGCCTAAAAGCATTTGTCTGAAAGCAATACATTACGAACTTTGGCAAAATAGCGTCCTTATCATTTAGCCTAATCATGGACACATTTGGTGCCAGGTAGAACTTATCGTTCTCATTTATGAGCGCTACCTGGCCAACCGTGCCAACATAGGTAAAAAGCATATCGCCGACAACGAGTTTACTCCTTTTTAGTTTTGATAAATCACTGCCGTCGATATACTTAACGTCGCTCAAATCAAGATTGCCGTCTTTAACATTTAATCCCCTGAGCGCTATTATTTTCCCATCATTTGTATATGTAACATAATTCGTAAACTCAAACCCCGCAAGCTTTGTAACCAAAGCAACATCGCCAAGCGTAACCCACTCAACTTGCCCCCCCTCAGCACTCAAATTCTCAAACGAAAGCAACTGGTCGCGATAGTGCTCATACTGCTTCCGCCTAGCTTCCAGCTCTGCTTCCAGCTCTGCTTCCAGCTCCGTAAACGAGTCTAGCACGTTCACGATTTCTTTTTGAATATCCAGAGGCGGAACTGGAATTCGAAAGTTTTCGATGTTCTTTATGTGAACATGCGGAATGCCACCTCTAGTTTTCGTAGCATAGATTTTATCTTGAATGCTTGCCAAATAATAATAAATGTATTTAGTCGAAATGCCACTAATGCCCTTAATCGAAAAGGCATCATTTACAAATATGGGTTCGTTCCAATACTTAACGAAGCCAGCACCAGCGCCACTACCGGCCACAGTTATCGTTTCACCTTCGCGATTCGATATATTGCAATAAAACGCAGGCTCTTTTCCACCAGACACGACAGGGATTGCTCCCTCACTTATAGTATTGCGCGTTGCTGACGTTCCGCGTTTCATTTCGGTCACATCTTTTAGTAGCAAAAAGCTAACTCCATTCGGACACTTTTCCCTAATTAGTTCGTCAATTTTGCTCATCGATAGCCTTTCGTAGTAAGTCTTTTACGGCTTCAAGTTGCGATTCGTTCTTTAGTTGGATTTCAAAATCGCCCGTCCCATAATGGCCCGTATGTGTCATGTCTCGAGTAAAACCTTCAATAATATCGTTCTTCTTTGGGTCCAGCTTGGTTCTAATAGCAATATATGAATTGTAAACTTCAATGCAAAATACATTCTGGACCTTACGATAGGCGACGTAATACTTCAATTGGTTAACGCTTAAGTCATCATCAAGCGATTCAATATAATCGCACACCTCACGATATAGCATCCTAATTTTTTCAGGCGCAGATTCAAGTTTTTCAAGATGTGTTTTCTGGACATATTTACTTGTCGATTTTGAACCGCCGTCATTATTTTGACTAATTACGGCCGCTGTCTTAGGGGCATTTAGCTGCTCGAAAAGCACTATATCATCATCATGAATTCGATACTTTACCAGCTTGATATTTCTTCCGATTTGTTTTACGGCATGGACATCATAATTACTAAAGTCACCAGCTATACAGAACACGCTTGGCGCAGAAAAGTCTACACTGTCACACGCATCATCACCAAACTTTTCGCGAACTAGCATCTGAAATGCTTCCTTATGCTCGACCAGCCAGTCAAGATAGAAAAGCCCCTGATTAATGACGTTATCGTTTTGGCTCTTCTTATATTCAAAAATTACAGGACAATTATTTTCATCGAGTCCGATACTATCCATTCGCCCATCATCAATCACCCACTCAGACTTAATGAATCGAACTCCGAAGAACTTCTCCATGTAATTCTCGACCAAGTTCTGAATCTGACGCTCGAGTTTTGCTTCTTGAAGAATAATCTCCTCAACCCCGTTCTTCGTTTTAAAAATCCTAATCTCCGACATACTTTACCCCTCAATCTCCTTCACGATTGCATCAATCTTCTCACGAAGCTCCTGCTCGCGCTTAACGATTTGTTCAATATCGGCATTGAGCTGCTTGATATCTACGACCTCGCGCGTATCTTCTGGTTCAACGTAAGCCGAAACCGAAAGGTTGTAATCATTGGCCGCCACATCGTCATTGCTTATGAGCTTGGCAATATGGTCAACATCCTCGCGCCCCGCAAACCAATCCAGAATGTGCTGAATATTTTCTTCCGTGAGTTTATTATTGTTCGTGACCTTAATACACTCATTGCTTGCATCGATGAATAAAGTCTTGTTCTCGCTCTTGTTTTTCTTAAGCACCATTATGTTGGTCGAGATGCTCGTGCCAAAGAAAATGTTACTTGGCAGCTGAATCACGCAGTCAACGAAGTTATTGTCTACCAAGTATTTACGAATCTTCTTTTCTGCACCCCCACGATACATGATGCCCGGGAAGCAAACAATAGCCGCCGTACCGTTCGTAGCAAGCCAGGAGAGCGCATGCATTACGAAGGCAAAATCTGCTTTAGATTTCGGCGCCAACACGCCGGCCGGAGCAAACCTCGGGTCATTAATTAATGTCGGTTTATCGTCGCCATCCCAATGAATTGAGTATGGAGGATTAGAGACGATAGCTTCAAATGGCTCATCGTCTAGATGCGCAGGATCAATAAGCGTATCACCGAGAGCAATATTGAACTTATCGTAATCGATATCATGCAAGAACATATTGATACGACATAGATTGTAAGTCGTGATGTTAATTTCCTGGCCAAAGAACCCTTGGCGTACATTTTCCTTACCAAGAATCTTCGCAGACTTCAAAAGCAACGAACCGGAACCACAAGCTGGGTCATATACCTTATTAATCGATTTCTTACCATACGTAGCAATCTTCGTAAGTAACTCAGATACTTCCTGCGGCGTAAAGAATTCGCCCCCACTCTTCCCTGCGTTCGACGCATACATGCCCATCAAATATTCATAGGCATCGCCGAACGCATCAATCGTACTGTCTTTGTAGTTGCCAAGCTTCATTTCGCCCACGCCATCCATCAGCTCAATAAGATGCTCATTGCGCTTGGTTACCGTCGGACCTAATTTCTTACTATTAACATCTAAGTCATCAAACAAACCCTTTACGTCGTCTTCACTTTCCGCTCCACGTGCAGATTCCTCAATAGATCTTAACGCCTTTTCAAGTATCTCATTTAAGTCTTCTTTGTGGTTCTCAGCATTCTTTCGAACGTTACAGAATAACTGACTTGGGAGAATAAAGAAGCCCTTCGTCTTAACCATATCTTCGTGCGCCTGCTCCGCCTCTTCGTCTGATAGTTTCGCATAATCGAAATCTGGATTGAGCTTCTGCTCGTCTTTGTTGATGTAATTGGTTAAGTTTTCGGAGATGAAGCGGTAGAACAGCATACCGAGCACGTATTGCTTGAAGTCCCATCCATCTACGGACCCACGTAGATTATTTGCAATACCCCAAATGGTGCGATGGAGCTCGGCGCGCTCCTGTTCTTTTCTACTGTCAGCCATGTTTTCTCCGTCTTATTCAGTTTCTTATATTATACACTTTTATCTCTGTTATAATCCAAAATATGAAGGACAAAACCGATATTAGTAAGGAGACTATTCGTTTAGCCATTCAGGCTGGCGTTGTCGCCAGTTGTCTAGTAGTTATATCTGGGAATTTCGAATCATTAACTTCACAATTTCAGTTAATTATTAAGATTTTTTCATTATCGTTAGGATTGGTTTCTATGTCATATATTATGCTTACAGCCAGATTGTTTGGCTTCAAGAAGGTAATCGATTCCAAAATCCGCAGATGGCTGTATGATATCTCTATTACTTTATATTGGTACATCTTTGCTACAATTGCTTATATTTTTATGAGCGATTTCTTATCCTATTTGACTGGCATCAGTTTTGCTGAAATGTATTTATTCTCCCTAGTTATCATAACAACGGCAATAGTGACAACATCAATCGTTTATCTATTCAGGAAGCATAAAATGAAGGCTAAATAAGACTATGCTTATCTTCTCCTATCACATCACTGACCGATTGATTGGACCCGCAAAAGACGATAAGATTTTTTGCATCGTTATTACCGATGACGAAAAAGATAACGTCACGACTTGGTTTCGTGGCAAAAAGTATAAACATACGCTAGCGACGAAGGATATTAAACATATAATTAAAATCATCAAAGCGGCGCCAGGACTTTTTGATATTCCGAAAGAACTTGAGCCAAACGAATCTCTTGGTGGTGGCACAATATACGGCTTCACTTTCTGCGACGGCAAGCGCACGAATAGTTTTTATGGGAAAGATATTCTGGATTACGGTCGTCGGCCACGCAAAAATACCACGCTCGCACTACGCACCGCGCGCGAGATTAAAGAAAAAGTCTTAGAGCCCAACGATATTCGCACGATGATTTCGAGCCGATTACAGCATTGGCCAAAATACCGAAAAGAGTCTGATTTTATACCAGTATGTGGATGCCCGAAATTGCCTAAATAATTAATTGCTTGTGCTTTTTCTATATTAGTCCGTATTTTATGCTTTTATGTACGGGAGTTTAGGTTTCTCCCGTTACGCAAGTAGTTGAGTTCGCCTCGCGGGGGCTTGATGAACAGCATGCTAGGCTCTGCTAGAGTCTCTGAGAAAGGAGTAATAGTGAGCATCCGCATGAAAGTGTGGCATGTGGTAGTTACGCTGGACTTTAGATTAGCAAAGCGTAAAAAATCAACCCGCCGATAAGGCGGGATGATTAAACCCAAAGAGCGTAATCCTAGATAGTCGCTCTATGTAGTATATTATAGCAAAAAGCTATTTGACTTCCGTGAACTTCTCTACGCGCATACGCAGATGATATTTCTCGCGCAGGGCGGCGATTTCTGCCATCATGGGCGTTTTGTGAT
This sequence comes from uncultured Candidatus Saccharibacteria bacterium, assembly GCA_947303945.1. Taxonomy (GTDB): domain Bacteria; phylum Patescibacteriota; class Saccharimonadia; order Saccharimonadales; family Saccharimonadaceae; genus UBA2834. The sequence continues at coordinate 23,152 of CAMYZS010000012.1, forward strand.
GCGCATCAAGCGCAGCTTGGTCGGTCCAGCGATCAATTAGCATCACGGTTTGCGGGTCGTCCATTGGGAAGAAATATTCATAGCGTTCATTGCCCTCCTCCGCGCGGACGCGGTCCACAATGCCGCTTGATACCATTTCTTCGGCAAACTTTTTGGCGTTATCCCCTTCGCCAGTATAATAGATATTAACAGTAAGACTCATATGGGTATTATATAATACATTGAACTCGTGCTTTTTCTTGTCCGTGTAGATTATTATGCTCATTATATAGGGCGATGGAAGACGGAGCGTAAAAAGAATCACCGCTAAGGCGGTGATCCACAACCAATTCGGGCATAATCCTAGATAGCTGCCCTATATGAGTATTATAGCAAACTATCGGTCCAAGTCTTAATTTCTGCGTCGGTAGCATCCTGCGAGAAGCGATGACCTGGTTGCCAATTACCGCCAGTAGCTTTAGCTTTGAGATCGGTATCACTCGTACCAAGGCCGGAAGAATGCGAAGTACAGAACGGAATGACGGTTTTATCACCAAAATCTACTTTCTTGACAAAAGAATCGACCGGCCAAGCGGAACCGCCCCACCAAATTGGATAGCCAATATAGACCGTGTCGTATTCATCCCAGTTTGGTACGGTAGTATTTTTAAGTTCGATGGTTTGCAAAGATTCATCATTATGCTCACGCGACACACGTGATTCGGAATCAGTCCAGCTTAGATCATCTTCGGTATAGGCTTGAACTGGTTCGATTTCAAAAATATCCGCGCCGACATTGGCCGCGATTTTGTTGGCAACATTTTTAGTGTGATTTTGCGCTGAGAAATATACCACAATTGCTTTGCCGTCTTTGTTCATAATTGATCCTCCTTGTTGTTTTGTTGTGCCTTCATTCTTAGTATCGCTGTCTTTATTAAAAACTAAAAAGACCCCTACAGCAACGGCGAGGAGTCCAGCGACGACTAAGATTATGGCAATAATCTTTTTATTCATATGTGTATTATACAATATACTGGACTTAAGCTTTTCTCCGCCTTATTCGATATTATATGCTCTACGTGCGGGAGTTAGGTTTCTCCCATTACGCAAGTAGTTGAACCCACCCTCGCGGGGGCTTGATGAACAGCATGCTAGGCTCTGCTAGAGTCTCCGAGAAAGGAGTAATGTGCGGATCCGCATTTCGGTGTGGTACGTGGAAGTTACGTTAGGACTTCGATGGAAGACGAAGCGTAAAAAAGTATCTCGTCACTAGACGAGATACCAAAACACTTGGGCATAATCCTAGATAATTGCCCTATATGAATATTATAGCAAATATGGTCATTTGTAGGTTAAAATAAAAATACAATATCTTTAGAGGAGCATCACATGGCATTAAAACTCGTTGAGGAGTGGGATAAAGTTTTCCCAAAAAGTGACAAAATTGAGCATAAAAAGGTAACATTCAAAAACCATTTCGGCATCGAGTTGGCAGCCGATATGTATGTTCCGAAAGATACGAGTGGTAAATTGCCGGCGATTGCAGTTTCTGGGCCTTATGGCGCCGTGAAAGAGCAATCTTCTGGTCTTTATGCGCAAGAAATGGCCGAACGCGGTTTTATCGCAATTGCTTTTGACCCATCTTACACTGGCGAATCTGGCGGCGAGCCACGCTATGTGACAAGTTGGGATTTGAATGTAGAAGATTTCCAAGCGGCAGTAGATTTTCTAAGTAATCACGAAGACGTAGATGCGGATAAAATCTCGATTATTGGCATTTGTGGCTGGGGTGGCGTGGCGCTACAAACCGCTTGCTTAGATACGCGCATTAAAGCCACAATTTGCTCCACTATGTATGATATGACACGCGTTGCGCGCAATGGTTATTTTGATTCCGAGAACAGCGCCGAAGCACGCCAAAAATCCAAAGAAGCCATCAATGCGCAGCGCACAGAAGATTACAAGAACGGCTCGCTTAAACTAGCTGGCGGCGTAGTTGATCCATTACCAGAAGATGCGCCACAATTTTTGCAGGATTACCATGCATACTATAAGACTGAACGCGGTTACCACGAACGTAGCTTAAACTCAAACGACGGTTGGGCGATGACGGGTAATATTTCCCTTGCTAATACAACTGCATTTACAAATTCGAACGAAATTAAAAATGTCGTCATGATAGTTCATGGCGAAAAGGCGCATTCGCGCTATTTAGGCGAAGATGCTTTTGCGGCAATGACTGGTTTTAAATACGAAACCCATAATACGCCAGCCCCATACGAAGGCAATGCTTCGCTTGGCGAGACGATTGTTGGCAATAAAGAATTGCTAATCGTTGAAGGTGCTTCACATGTGGACCTTTATGATAATTTCGAAAAGATTCCGTTTGATAAAATTGAGAAGTTTATTCGGGATAATATCTAAGGAGGTATTTGATGAAGAAGGTTTATGAGGAGGAATAAAAATGAGTGATGGAAAGACCTTAGTTGTTTACTTTTCGCGCGCAGACGAGAATTATAGCGTCGGCACCGTAGAGGTTGGCAACACGGAATTATTAGCAAAAGAAATAGTTGCGAAAACTAGCGCTAATGAATTCAAAATTGAGCCAAAAGATAAATATCCGGCCGTTTACCAGGAAGCTATTGAACGTGCGACCGAAGAACGAAAATCTGGTGCGCGTCCAGAGTATATTGGCGACGTAGATATTTCGAGCTACGATACGATTTTCTTTGGCTATCCGATTTGGTGGGGCGATATGCCAATGATTGTTTATAACTTCATCGAGAAACATGATTGGAACGGCAAAACCGTAATCCCATTTAATACACACGAGGGTTCTGGCAATGCCGGTACTTACGATATCTTAAAGTCTAAAATGACTGGCGCAACGCTGAAAGGTGATGGTTTTAGCATGTCTGGCTTTACGGCGCGTACCGACGAAGGGATCAAGGAGCTTGACGATTGGCTAGAAGAACTTTAATTCTGCGCCGTATTCAGAATTATTAAACTCATGTTTTTGTTGCTCGCATTAGTAATATATGCTTTTTGCGGGAGTAGGTTTCTCCCATTACGCAAGTAGTTGAACCCACCCTCGCGGGGGCTTGATGAACAGCATGCTAGGCTCTGCTAGAGTCTCCGAGAAAGGAGTAATGTGCGGATCCGCATTTCGGTGTGGTACGTGGAAGTTACGTTAGGACTTCGATGGAAGACGAAGCGTAAAAAAGTATCTCGTCACTAGACGAGATACCCAAAACCCTTGGGCATAATCCTAGATAATTGCCCTATATGAATATTATAACAAACACTACAGAGTCATTAAATTGTCAATATGCGACATTAGCCCTGCTCATCGCTTCGTTGTAGTCGATACTACGTAGCCAATCATTGAGTTTCTGTAGACCTTCGATTGTGCGAGCCATTTTGCCGGTCATATTAAAGCCGCCACCTTTAAGGATAGCGCCCGACATTTTGAACTTGAGGCGATCATAAGTCCCAGCGTCACCAGTACCTTCATGTGTGATAAATGGAATAACAACTTTACCAGACCAGTTGTGTTTCTCGATAAAAGAATAGACAACCATCGGAAGGTCACCACACCAAATTGGATAGCCAAGGAAAATAATGTCATACTCCTCTACCCTGATATCATCGCAATAATCTGGGCGAATTTGATACTTTTGTTCATTGGCCGCTTTTTCGTATGTGGAATCATAGTCAACAGGATAAGGATTAACTGGATTAATGAAAAATTCATTTCCGCCAGTGACGCGAAGAATTTCTCGACCAAGTAACTGCGTATTGCCCGGATCAACATAACCGACTACGGCGTTCTCGCCTGGATGTGAGAAATATGCAACCAATATCTTTTTGTCTTGCACAATGCCCTCCTTTGTTTTAATCATAAACGGAAAGCGGATATATTACAAGAATCAGGGCACAAAAATACCCGCCTCGCGGCGGGCATCTAAAGATACAGGGGGGGTTCGGTTCTAATGGGCCTTCACGAGGCGGACGGTCAGCTTTTTGTCTTTGCTGGCCTGAATGATCTGGACGGAGCTACCGTAATCAATCAGAGCATAAAAGCTTGGAAGATAAGATCGAAGAATTGAAGCAAGCCAAAGGGTAGGCACCCTGCCCTATTACCGTCGCGCTAAATAAATCTATTATGAAAAATTAAAAGGATTAGACTGAGGCGTTTCAGGCATTTCAGGCTCTTCGGTCTGTTTCTTCTTTTTCTTGGCAATAATGATAAATATAACAATTGCAGATAATAGAGTTGCGGCAAGTGCGCCAACAATAATGGCGATGATTGGACCGTTATTATCTTCTTTTTGCGAATCGGTCTCGGCCACCTCTTTTGGCTCCGTTTTGGCGCCAGCAATAGATGACATAGTGAGAAAATAAGTATTCGAATCGGCTGCGTCTAGCTCTATTATTCCATTTCTAACCTCAATTTTTTCACCTACCGTTTTTAATTCGTTCTGCGAATAGCTATATAGATTAACCAGATTGCCGTCTTCGAACTTATCGCCAACATAAAGTCGCAGTTTAGCTCCGTCTGGAGGTGTATGAGTAGACACGATAAGACCGTCGGCATAATTGGAAAGCTTCAAGATTTCCTTTCGATACTCGGAATTAAAAGAAACCGCAGTGTTGAAATCTTTTTGTTTTTCGATTTTTGAACCATCAATGACCCAGCCGGAAATCAAGCGCTTGCTTTGATTTGAGTAAATCAGCTTAAAAGTCATGCCGCTGTCTTTCATTTTGGCAATGTCAGACGAGCTCACCTTAGTATCGCCACCGACAATAATATCCGCATTGTTGATTTTCTTTGCAATAATGTAGTCGAGATCTTCAAGATAGAAGCCATCTTTACGGGTAACCGTTAAGTTAATGTAGTTTTTTGCGCCAGATTCCGAAGTAATTGTAACGACAATAGTATTCTTGCCATCTTTAATATTGTGCTTGCCAGTTCCTGAAACTTTAGCCTTCGCATCAGCGGCAGTCGCTTTAACATTGACCGATTCAATGTCATGCGTAACCTTTAATTTGTAATTGTTGTCATTTACTTTTGTCAAAGAATAGCCATCAACAGAGATACTTTTAAGCTTGTTATTGGTCGACTTAGTGCTAGTTGGTTTTTTGTTGCTGCCTGTCGTCGGCTTATTTCCGCCAGTATTGCCTCCAGTATTACCGCCAGTATTACCTCCGGTGTTACCACCGGTATTGCCACCAGTATTACCGCCGGTGTCTGAGCTTGGCTTCTTAGTAACCGTGACGGTGCGCGAACCGGAAAGATAGACCGCATTGCCGTTGCTCGCAGAAGTAACGTCACCACTCAAACTAAGGGTAATCGTGCCAGCGCCTGTCGCCTTACAAGAAGAGGTAAAGGTCTTATTAGTATCCTTGGCGTCAGCCGTTGCGTCGGCAGCATTAATTGTACAGCCAGACACGGGCCCGCTAGCTGTAACATGGATGTTCCACGCCGCAGACGAAGTTATGCTTACGCTGACCGAAAAAGTATCCCCTACATAAACGCTGCTCTTACTAACATATATATTCCCAGAAGCCGCGAATGAATTAGCGCCAAGCAAGAAGGCTGCAACTAGGCTTGTTAGAATAATTTGAATTTTTTTCACTTGCTCTCCTTTGGCTACCTTATTTGATTAATTTGGTTCCTAATAGATGTTGACGCACCCTCAACAAATCGGCGGAATTGATCGTACTGTCGTAATTGATATCGGACGATAAGAAATGATAGCCCGTTAGAGTATTCTGACCGAGTAAATGCTGGCGCACTTTGAGTAAATCGGCGGAATTGATTTTAGCATCACCATTGACGTCGCCAATTACGACATTAGTATATTCGGCATAAATGTTTTGCCCTTTTTTGATTTTTGTCTTCCCACCGGTATAAATTAGGTTATTAATACCATCAATGGCGATGCTTAAATCTTCACTATGTATGATATGGGACTTGAGTTCGTTAACGGTAGTATTGACCATGATTTTACTGATATATTTATTATTTTCGTCAACTTCGTATTTTTTGATTGCGTAGTACGTAGTGATAGGCTCCTTCTCCCAAACAGCATAGAGATCAGTATTCTTGGTGAAGCTTACGGTAGCGCCATTCTGGTAGGAAGTACCCTGGCCGTCGGCTTGAGTGTTCCAACCTTTAAAGATATATCCAGAACGAGTGAAAGTGTTTTGGCGGAGCTGGAAGTTATCGCCTTTGTGGAAGGTTTGGGTGGCCGTAGTGTTAGTGCCATCGTTAGCATGGAAGGTGAGAGTATAGGTTTCCTTCTCCCAAACGGCATAGAGATCAGTATTCTTGGTGAAGCTTACGGTAGCGCCATTCTGGTAGGAAGTACCCTGGCCGTCGGCTTGAGTGTTCCAACCTTTAAAGATATATCCAGAACGAGTGAAAGTGTTTTGGCGGAGCTGGAAGTTATCGCCTTTGTGGAAGGTTTGGGTGGCCGTAGTGTTAGTGCCATCGTTAGCATGGAAGGTGAGAGTATAGGTTTCCTTCTCCCAAACGGCATAGAGATCAGTATTCTTGGTGAAGCTTACGGTAGCGCCATTCTGGTAGGAAGTACCCTGGCCGTCGGCTTGAGTGTTCCAACCTTTAAAGATATATCCAGAACGAGTGAAAGTGTTTTGGCGGAGCTGGAAGTTATCGCCTTTGTGGAAGGTTTGGGTGGCCGTAGTGTTAGTGCCATCGTTAGCATGGAAGGTGAGAGTTGCAGAATTATTGTCGAATAATCGCCGAATTGTCTCAATGTCGTCCGAAGTACTTGCTACATTAATGATGTTTTGATCAGGAGTTTCTAGATAGTTGAAGGTAGAATTGGCGTCTTTGTTTGCCCATGAAATGAAATTGTCTTTCTCCCAAACCCGGAAATTAAAGCGATAAATGTAAGCCTCATTACCCATATAGAAAGTGTTGTAGTCGGCTCGGATGAAGTTTTGATTAATGAAGAGATTTTCAATGCTAGGATGATTAGCATAGATGCGCACCGGATTATATACGAGGTTGTGATGGAAATACATATCACCCATGTTTGGCGAATAACTATAGTAAATAATATGGCCGGCCGCATCTTGGTCTGGACGCGCATCATAGCCCCAACCACGACCTTGGTTAATTGAAATATTATTATAGAATTGATAGTTATTAATACCAGTAGCCTGATCGTCCTCCCAGATTTCAGAATCCTGCGTATTAGCTACAAACACATTGTCATGAACGAGCACATCTTTACCGGAGCCGGCATCCCCCTGAATCGTAAAGGCGACATCATAAACATTGCGTACGATGTTATCGTAAATGTCGACATTCTCCGTATCGGTTTCATAAAACTCGATACCGTTACCGTATCTCTCTTCCCAGTTAATATCTAAGTAGCTACCACCAATATCCTCAATGACACAGTCGTGAATTTTGATATTTTTCGTACTGCCACCACTACCCTGGAAAGCATGCGCACCGGTATAAGATAAGCGCAAATTACTAATATCCATCCCCGTACGCAGAATAAAGAGTTTAACGCGCGAAGCAAGCTTGAGACCACCCAGAGTCTCGTAGGGTTCACCGTCGCTACGAATGTAAACATAGCGTTCATTGTCGCTGTAAAAATCGTATAATTCCGTCAGCCGATCAATCGATGGTTGCTTGCGGAAATACTTAGTGCCATTATTATCCTCAATGAAGCCAATATTGAGCGAGTATTCGTCAGTGTATTTGTAACCAGTAAAATTATTATTGTTGAGAATATCGATGCGATAAATGCCATCGCTATATTTTTCCCACTTCTTATTAACATAGCGCGTAGCGCTGATGGTTGGCAGGTCACCTTCGCCGTAACTAGAAATCGTGATTGCATCATCGCTAGAATTACTAGTCTGTAAGTTGATGCCACCATAGAAGGTATCGCCACGTTTAAACAAAATCGTGTCTCCAGAATGAATTTCTTTAGCGTTTAGATAGTCAATATTAGTAGGATCATTGATGTTTGTGCCAATTCTGCTCGTACCGTTTGCTGAAACATAATAGGTTTTTGGCGCTAGTTGTTCCGATTCGCGCTTGGCAAACTGTTGGTAAAAATCACGATAGGTCGTAAACTCAATTTTGTCCGAACCTTTAGCCTTAATATAATCGAGCATCGCAGAGACTTCGGCAACAGATATTTCCGAAGTGTCATGAAAATAAAATACTATAAACTCGCTATTATTAGCTAAGTTATCGACATCCCTTTTCATCCTGGCGGAGTTATCTTTGTAGTCGCCGAGCCAGTTACGCCAATAGTAATAGAAAGAGTTCTTATCCTGACTACCATTATAATAATCGCCGAGTAGATCGGAGTATTTATACAGCGAGTAGGCCCATTTGGCTGTGAGCGGATTACCCTTCAAAACATCACCATTGCCACCAGCCAGGATGATGCCGTCAGTATTAAAACCCATGCTGGATAATTTCTGCTTCTCGCCAACGAAGTAATCATAGATAAAATCTTCGTCGTTTGCGGTATCTTCGCTACGAATTGGTGTTGCATTGTGAACAAGTATCTCACCGCCGGCGTTCTGGACGCGTTGAGCGACCTGTTGACGGGTTTCGGTATGATTGGAAGCAATATTGAAAAGAGCGTCCGGAATAGTAGCGAGCGAAAGTGGTACATTCTTTTCGATAAATAAGTCCGCAAATTGGTCCATATCATAGCGCGAATCGTCAAGTACGAATGCGACATAGCTCTTCTCTAAATCGCTATATATGACTGGATTATTTTTGACGTTTTGATAGTTATCATCGAGCGAGTTAAGAATTTCATCCTGTTTAGCCTTAAGCTGAGCAAATTGTTGCGAATTAAGAGTGATTTTTCTTTGAATGCTAACGCCCTGATAATTGTAGTTGGTGATATGCATTCTGGTTGCGCCGTTTGGGACAGTAAGGTCAACCCCCTCTTTGCTGTTTGTATAGGTGCCGCGAAGAGCGTCGCCAATGACGTTATTTTGATCATCAAGAAATAGAATTGGCACGGTGCGTACCCACTGGTCATTGTTTGGACCAGTATAAAGATCGTTGACTCCATAAATGCGGACAAAAAACTGTTCGCCACCATGAACGCTAATATAATCGCTTGGAGCAGTAGCGCTATAGTGGTATTCGCTACCAGTAAAGTTTTCGACATACTGGCCATCCTCGGTCCATTGATGACTGGCGGTATACTTAACTGGAATAACATTATAAACAACTGTTTGTGCACCTTCGGAAGTCAGTAGATAGCGATCCTGTTTATTCTCGTCGTGCTGGACATAAACTTCATTACCGACATCAATAATGGGGTTGAGGTCATCTGCAAAGCCAAAGTTGTCGTAACTAAGAATAATAACGCCGAGAAAAAGAAGGAAAAACAAGACAGCAACTGGAATAAACCTATAGAGACTAATACGCCTTCGAAATACACGCACCATTAATAAAACATTAGCATAAATGCTGGAATTTTTGGAGTTTTTTTTACGATAATGTTCTCACTCTTCGTGAAGACTAGCGAATAGTTTTTCTTTTTCTCCATACGGCGAGGGGCGACCAGACGTTGTCGCTCGGCTTTACATGGTGGTGGACTGGTGTATTGACCACCCCGAATACACGGCTAAGATCGAGGTCATACCCAAGAAAGACTATCCAGTGCAATGCCGCGCGAGTTCTGAGGTATACATATACAGGCAAAGAGATTCGAACTTTTAAGGATATATGGCTTAATTGGAACCATAGAGGTCTAAAACAATGGCAATGGAGAAAATAAAAGAAATGCAATGTCAATTACAAGGCTCTTATGATATAATATCTTTAAGTACGTATCAATATTATGCCCTTAGCGCGATACGGAAATTAGTCTTTATACTCTAAATCTTGATAACCCATTAATACTCCAAGGATTTTTATGAGTAAATCTTTTCACAGCTCGAAGCATGCGCATCATTCACATCACCATGCATATAAAACCGAGAAAAATATATTAATAGCATTTCTTCTAAATGCCAGCTTCTCAATATTTGAGTTCATATGTGGCATTATTACTGGAAGCATCACTATCACTTCCGATGCAGTCCATGATCTAGGGGATGCTTTAAGTATCGGCATCGCATATGGCCTGGAACGAAAAAGTAAGAAAGGACCAGACGCGAAGCATACTTACGGTTACGCACGGTATTCATTAGTTGGGAGCAATCACGGCGACAATCCTACTCGTCGGCTCTTCATTCGTGATTCATGAAGCAATTCAGCGTATCGTAGACCCTGTCGAAGTAAATTACGACGGCATGATTATCTTTGCGATTATCGGCTTAGTCATAAATAGCATCGCGAGTTACGTCACGCGCGATGGCGATTCGTTAAACCAAAAATCAGTAAATCTCCATATGCTGGAAGATGTACTGGGCTGGGCAGTAGTGCTAATCGGTTCTATTGTGATGAAATTCACAGGAATCGCAGTTATAGATCCAATTCTCTCACTGGGCGTCGCAATATTCATCTTAATCGAAGCCGCTAAAAATCTACGCGAAATCGTAAAGATATTTTTGGAGATTACGCCAAAAGATATAGATTTAGAGGAGATTAAGATAGATATCAAACGTGTTAAGGGCGTTGTAGATATTCATCATATCCACGTTAGGAGCATAAACGGCGAAGAAAATCATGCCACGCTCCATGTTGTAGTCAAAAAATACGACAAGAATATTAAGAATACCGTAAAGGAAGTTTTGAAGAAACACAATATTTCGCATTCCGTAATAGAGATCGAGGAGGCGAATGAAGGGTGTCAAGAAAAAATCTGCAAATAGCCTATGCGGAATCCTGAAAAATTGCGCTTGGGCCTAGAAAAGCTTTCGAACCTGAGTTTTCCACAGGTTCCCCTGTTAGTGAACTAGACAGGACTTTTGTTGAACACCACGATAAAGTAATCGGCTACATATGCGACCGCTCTAAACCAGCACTATTCATCATTAACCCAACCTACATTGCTACGGATTTTATATATAATAGAAATATGGAGAACATAAATCAAAGCACTATACCTGGAGAAACATCGAAAAGCGACAGGATAATGTCTACCGTCGAATCCTTAATGAACGGTGAGAACAACCAGAAAATTATTGAAAACCTGAAGATGTATCATGATGCCGGTAGAGGCTCAAGGGTTTCTATTTTTCACGAGAACATCGAAGATTCCGAAAAAACAATGGCTATGACTGAAGCGGTATATAGCGAGATGAAATCTCTAGCAGAAAAAACCTCAGAAACGAAAAAAGAGCATGCTTTCTTGGTTTTGGGTTGGATGCAAGACGGAAACTTTTTATTTAACAAAATGGCCAGTGATGTTGATATTGACGAAGAAATGAAAAATGCCATCTATGACGGAAACCCAGAATGGAGAGCAGATGACTCAGCTGCAGATTTCAATGTTCTCCTATCGGCATATTGGCAAGCAATTAACAGCCATATTGACAGGATGAAGGCCTCTGGGCTAAAACCCCTAGTCAGTCTTGGACACACGCACCCAAACGCTTCCGAATCGTATGGCAATTATTCGCTACCAGACTTGGTGGGATTTTCGATGCAAGAAGAGGCAATTCGCGGAAATCGTGATAGTGATGAGATTGAATATTGCCATATTGTTTTGCCAGAAAACGGCGACGTAGATTGCATGACCTTCGACAAAGAAGCTGGACGATTTAAAAAGGTAGCCAATGTGATGACGGTTGGACAAAACGGAGAAGATACGGTTCCAGCATACACTTTTGAAAGTCCAAAATCGCTTTCCACTGCATCATATGTAAAGGAAAAGGACGAATCAAGCGATGATAAATTGTATGATGACTACATTGAAGAACTTTTACAAAAACATCAATGGGATATTATAGCCGAGCAAAGTTGAACCTCGAAATTGACCAACAAAAACGGTCCTTTACAGATATAAAGAACCGTTTCAAACTCTAATTTCAGGCGTAAAAACAGGCCAAGTTACCCGTGGTGAGCCGGGTGGGACATAAACAATGCGCCGTCGTTTCCTAGCGGAAACCGGGCATTGGGCGCACCCGCGTGACTTCTCGCCACATCCGAGCCCGCACACAGGAATTAAAAAAGAGCCCTACGGGTCTTTTTCTAATTCCTGTTGGTGAACGTTGCAGAGAACTTATTGATGCAGCAGACGAGATAACGCGCCGCCTCTATAACGTGATTGATTGGATGTTTGACCATCCGGAATACAACCCTAAGACAAAGGTCATACCGAAGAAGGACTACCCTGTTTTAGTAGATGTTACGTTCTGATCAGGAATCACAAGGAAATGAACATTGAACCAATATAAAGGAATACTTATTCATGCAATGTCATTGAAAAATGGCTGCAAAAAGAGTGCAAAAATGAACAAAATGCCACCGCTTGCACGCAAGCGGTATTAATTTGAATTAACAGATAAGAGACTCACTTCTGTCCACTTGTTTCCAAGTGGACGATTTTATGCAAAATATAGCACAAGGAAAAGCACTTTGGCGTGAAATTGGCGCAAAAAAATGGCGCAAATATAGTATAATGTACATATGAGTTACGTGCCAAAATATACTATCAATGAAAAAATTAAAAGTAATCTTCAGGATATTGAAAGACTGAAGAATAATATCCGTGGCAGCCGTATCTTGCCGGAAGCGGAAGCCTCTATTCGTCTGCGTGCCAGCGTGGAATCTGTCCATAGTTCCACGTCCATCGAGGGCAACCCATTAAACGCAAACGAAGTACGCGCCGTAATTACCTCAGATAAAATCCTAAACAAAGAAGAATATGCTGAAATCGAGGTCCAAAACTATAAAAATGCCTTAGACTATATCGATAAGCGACGTCATGGTAGCTCCGAAATCACATTAGAAGACATCTTGGAGCTTCATCGCATTATAACCGACCGTCTCCTAGATAAAACACGTAACGGCAAAATCCGTAAGAACCCAGTTTATATCGAGAATCAAAATCATGAAATACTTTATACTGCAATTGATGCGGAGAAAGTTGAGAGTGCACTAAATGAGCTACTAAGCTGGGTTAGCGAGAGTCAATTCTCCATCCATCCAGCTATTATCGCGGCCATTATCCATTTTCGTATCGCCGCAATTCATCCGTTTTCTGACGGAAATGGTCGTACGGCACGTGCATTAACTTCTCTATTCTTAGCATTAAATCAATATGATTGTAACGGTGCTTTAGTCCTAGATTCTTATTATGCTTCGGACCGTAAGGCGTACTACACCATCTTGCAGCTTTTATGCGGCAAGAACTATGCCTTTTCAGTAAAATCTAACCTGACTCCGTGGTTGGAATACTTTACCGATGGATTCCTAACTTCCCTCCACGTACTCGATGCAGAAATCCGCATGATAAATCTCGCCATAACGGACAAGGATGCAGCGTCGCTCAGCCGCGAAGATCAAGACATCATAAGCTACGTTTCTAAATTTGGCTCGATTAGCATTTCCGACGCCGAAGAGATTTTACCCGAAGTTAGTCGGCGCAGTATTCAGAGACGATTAAAACGACTGGTTGACGAGGGATATTTGGATCTAGTTGGTGAAACGCGCGAAGCGAAGTATATATTAAAAAAGGCTAAGAATTAGTATGGATTGGGCATTCAATGAATCGTTGACTTCCATGAAGAAAGTCGTGTTTGAGATTTATGAGAAGGACACAGATGATGAACAGGATTAAGATTGAGAAAATAAGTATTATAGAGACGGACGCAGAATGTATTGTTAATGCTGCAAATGAGAACCTACAGGGCGGAAGCGGTGTCTGCGGAGCTATTTTTAAGGCTGCGGGATGGAATGAATTACAGGCGGCATGTGACAAAATTGGTCATTGTGAAACCGGATCAGCGGTTATTACTCCCGGATTCAAGCTCCCTGCAAAATACATCATTCACGCTGTCGGTCCGGTCTGGTATGACGGAAAGCATAAGGAGCCACAAAAATTATATGGATGCTATCAGACAGCGCTGAAGCTGGCCAGGGAAAATGCCTGTCATTCTATCGCATTTCCGTTGATCTCCGCAGGGATTTTTGGATATCCGAAGGATAAGGCATGGAGAAAAGCGCTTCAGGCCTGCAATGATTTTCTGAGCAAGAATACAGACTACAATCTCGACATTCTGTTTGCGGTTTTGGACGATCATATTCTGAAAATGGGCAACGAAGAGCTTGACCGTCAGCAAAAAGAAAACGCACAGGCAATGGAGGAAGAGCTCCTTGAAAAGCTTGACGGTAAAGCGCTTTTTAAGGCCATCGAGGCAGTAAAAGGTGCTGTAGAAGTAAAGTGGCATGGTGGCAAACAGGCAGACGGAACTTTCCTGATGCTGTCTCCTGAATACCCTGATGGTGTATTTGAAAGCCTGTTTATCTTGGATACCGACAAGGAATACTCGGAGCATTACAAGCAGTATTGCGAAGGTGTGACAGCTTCTGAGATGAGCGCCAGTCAGATTAAGACTACACTGACTTATATAAGCCGTGGAGAGCATTTCTGTGACGGATTTCTTCAGGAATATCTGGAGAACAATATGCTTATAAAGCTTCTTTTTCGTGTTGACGATTTGCTGATCGAGTACTACAAGAAGCATAAATTACCGGTATCGTTGCGCTATAAGAATCCGTTGTTCTGGTACGAAACAAGAGAGGATGGCAATCCTGTTCTCGTGAAAGGGAATGGAGAAAAAAGCGTTTCCGCAGAGAAAAGCGAAATGTTTAACCAAACGGTTCAAAGCCAGCAGGGTTGGCAACGTTCACGTCTTTATATGGATGCAAACGGAATATGGGATGCGACGGCTTTTGGTGCAACTATGTCTGCAACATTTGCTTACGGACCTGATGATGAGGGGCGATGCTTTACATTCACTTCCTGTGAAGAAGCAGACAGGAGAATGTATAAAAACCTAACGCCGGAACAAGTGCAAGAATGCCGAAAGAATGTTGATGAGTTCTATGCAGATCCTGAGCTTCAGATGCGTTGGGAGGAAGTGATCTTACATCCTATTTGCTTAATCCTAAAGCGGGATGGCTCACTAAATCCGATTTCCCTGACGAAAGTCAACCCCGAAGTTGTTGAACGTTATCAGCAACAGACGGTGTGTATCGGGGACACGGAATCATATAAGTGGATATTTGAAAACGAATGATGTTGAAAAGATAGATGGGGAGGCAGACATAAACCGTTGCCTCTCCATTTTCTTGATTAAGCGGCCTCTGCCGCTCAGCTCATTATAATAACTCAAAGACACTTCTTGACAAAGAAGATTTAGACCGTGGCTCGATCCAATCTTCCTGCTACGAAAATCAGAAAGCCACGCACGGCAAATACTTCTTGCCATTCCGCCACCTTATCAAATGCTCGGTATGCGGCCACTATCTAATTCCGGCCAGAAACCGCGGCCACTCTGGCACGTATTACCTCAACTATCGATGCCGCAACAAGGCCTGTACGCGCCCAAAGAATAACATACGCATGCATGTCATCATGGACCAACTCTACGAGGAATTCGGCCGTATCGGCCAGAAATACGATTTTACAAGCTTTGTCGACGATATGAGCGAATACGCGAATAAAAAGATGCAGGAGTTCACTGTCGAGAAACGCGAGCTACTCGGCCAGAAAACACAGAAACAAAGAAAGATTGACGACCTTGCCGAAAAGTACGCGGAACTGGACAAAGAGTCGCCAAAAGCCGTCAAAGACAAGCTCAAAAAAGGCATGGCGGATTTGCAAAATGATGTTGTAAATATCGACGAAAGAATCAAGCAAATTGAAGCCAAAATTAAGAATCCTGAAAAATTACGCATGACTATCGAAAAGTTTTCGAACTCGCTAAATTCGCTAATTAACAGATTAGAAAAAGGAGATCTCGTCGAAAAGGACATTTTAGTCAGAAATATGGTTTCGAACCTTGAAATTGATGCACAAAAAAGGGTGATTTACAGATATAAATCACCATTTAATTTCATCTTCGAACCTGAGTTTTCCACAGGTTCCCCTGTTGGTGAGCCGGGTGGGACATAAACAATGCGCCGTCGTTTCCTAGCGGAAACCGGGCATTGGGCGCACCCGCGTGACTTCTCACCACATCCGAGCCCGCACACAGGAATTAAAAAAGAGCCCTACGGGCCTTTTTCTAATTCCTGTTGGTGAGCCGGGTGGGACTCGAACCCACGACACCAAGCTTAAGAGGCTCGTGCT
>CAMYZS010000013.1 GCA_947303945.1 uncultured Candidatus Saccharibacteria bacterium
AGGTATACAGCTTAGAACTCCGCTAATGTGTTGCAAAGGTATTGAGAGGAGTTAGGTGCATATGCTAATTTAGTGCACCTGAATAATTAGATAATAGAACTATTCGGATAGGTATCTATTCTATTGTTAGGCGATAGATTCTTTCTTTCAGGAAAACATTGCATTAAAAAGCCTCTGAGATGATAGCCCCAGAGGCTGCAACGGCGCTTAGTTGTTAGTTGTGTCGGTTTTAGTAAATGATACCGAAACGTACTCTGCAATAATCCTTACTATAATCCATTGAGATACCCTCGGGGTAATAGCGGATTCCGAGCCCACCAGGAGTATCAATAAGCTTATTCCGATTAATCCAGCCACCGTCTTGGCACATATAAGTTCGATTCTCTACGAGATTAAGTAAGAAACTGCATCTGCACATATTATTAACGTCATCGAAGCTAGGAAGAATTAGCTTGCATTCGCGCATATCGCGACGCAAGTTGTCTATATTCTCGTGCGAGAAGCTATTTATGATGCGCCCGTCGATTGTTCTGACGGTAAAATCTTCGCGAAGAGCCTTGAAATCTCTGCCTTTAAAATTGACGGGATCAATAGGAGTCCAGCCGGTAACGGGGTATACCCATAGTTTGTCGCTAAGTCGAATCAGGCCAGATTGTCGTAATGCTTCTTCAATCCTGGCAACATTCTGGATGGCAACAGAGAATGCAGGTTTGTCCGGCGTGGTTGTCGCGATGATTATGTTTGCTACGTTTAGCTTTTTGATTAAAGATGATACTGTCTTGTGATCCATAATCCTCCTTTGGAAATGACTCGTATGGAGTCGAGAAAAAAGAACTGCTATCAATGAATGTGAAAGAGCAAATATTCGTATAACGAACGGTATAATAGTAGAGTATTCTTGCCAATTGGTCAATAATATCTTCTGGCTATATAGCAGATCATGTCCATGAAATACATCATGGTAAATTCGAGGAATTAATTAGGATAATCCATAGTAAAATACATTTAGGTGAGTGGATGATTATATGGGTATGGATAGTAATTTAATTATTAAAAAGATTTCATTGCAAAGAGATAAAATAAAATCATTTAAACAATATCCTTTTAGTATAGATATTGTTAAAAATTTTGAAGAACTAAATATTGATTGCCCAGTAACATTTTTTGTTGGAGAAAACGGAGTAGGAAAATCTACATTTGTAGAAGCATTAGCTGTTATTTTAGGTATGCCTGCTGAAGGTGGGACAGCGAATTTTAGATATGAAACAAAAAATACTACATCTGAATTATCAGATTATTTAAGAGTAGGAATTTATAAGAAACCAAAAATGAAATTTTTTTTAAGAGCTGAAAGCTTTTATAATTTTTCATCTGAAGTTGAAAGACTAGTTGAAGAAGACAATTTCTTTGGATTATATGATTCATACGGAGGAAATTTACATGAATGTTCTCATGGGGAATCGTTTATAAAATTAGTTCAAAATAGATTTCGTGATCATGGATTATATATATTAGATGAACCAGAAGCTGCACTTTCTCCTCAAAGACAATTATCGCTATTATGTTTAATTGATCAATTAGTAAAAGAAGGAAGTCAATTTATTATTGCAACTCATTCACCAATACTAATAAGCTACAGAGATGGAAAAATATTGGATTTAAATAATAATTTTAAAGAAATTAAATATGAAGATACAGATATATATTCACTATATAAAATGTATTTAGATGATGCAGAGGGTATGCAACGCAGATTATTTGATGATTAGTAGATTAAGATATTCCGTTGTAATAAAGTGGTAGATGGCACCACTTTTTTATCACTCCTCACTTCTTACTAATCTCATAATATCATAATTGCTCAAGATAGTTATGCATAATTAATTTATAGCTAATATGAGATAGCGAGAAACCATACAACTACTTTTGAAGCAAAAAGAGGCGGCTCGAACCGCTTCTCAACAGATGGAAAAAGACCTCAAAGAGGACTTAATTTTATCTTGGTGCGCGAGACTGGACTTGAACCAGCACGCCGAAAGGCATATGCTCCTAAGGCATACGTGTATACCAATTTCACCACTCGCGCATAAATTTAAAGTTACAACCACGATTTTACCAAAAAATAGCTAAAACATCAAATTCGGACAGAATCTCTACAAGTTAGTCAAGGCACGGCCTGCATTTATTAAAAACCTAACACACTCATGCTTTTTTGTGTTAATATTAAATGTAATGATTAAGGGTGGATTATGAACAGGATTGCGATTTATCTGAATCAGCATATTGATGGTGTCGTGTATAGCGCGCCAAATGTTTTGGAGTATTATTCTACTGATCGCTCATTATTAAAGTTCCATCCACGTATTGTAGCAGTACCAGTCAGCACTAATGATATTTGTCGTCTTGTAAAATTTTCTAATCAACTCGCCGCCAAGAAAATCTCCTTACCAATTACCGTTCGCGGTGCTGGCTATAGTAAGACTGGCTCAAGTATTGGCAATGGTTTAATTATTTCTACTGAGAGATTAAATCACATTCAAGAAATTGACGTACGTCAACGTTTGATTAGGGTCCAGGCTGGCGTCACGCTCGGAGAGCTCAAGAAAGCTCTTGGCGTACATGGTCTAGACTTGCCTGTTAGCGGCGATCCACATGAAACAGTTGGCGGCCTGATTGCTAAAAACGCCTCCGCTAGCGTTAATACAGAACCAAAAACTATCATTGATTTTATTAGTGAGGCAGAGATTATCCTGAGCGACGGCAGTTTAATTACAGTTGGCAATTTAAACTTACGCATGCTCAAGAAAAAGCTTGAGCAAAAGGATCTCGAAGGCGAAATCTATCGTCGAGTTCGGGATATTCTTGATAAACAGTCGGAAAATATCATGAAGATTGCGCTCAATACGCAAAATCGTTCCGGATACTCTGGTATTAAATCGGTTCAAGGTAAATGGAGCTTTAATTTACTGCCGCTCCTTTGTGGTTCGGAAGGCACGCTCGGTATTATTTCAGAAGTCATTCTGCGCGTAGAGCCAGTGTTTGAAAAACCAGATTGGTTTGCAATTCTATGCAATAATGTAAAAGACTTTGCGCGTATTAGCAAAATCCTTAAGAGACTCAAGTTTACTGATATTGAAGTCTATGATGCAGCATTATTTAATCAGGCAGAATCGACCGGTAGAGCTTGCGGTCTCTTCCGTAAGGCACCTAGTGGCAGTTATTTGGTCGTCGCCAATGCGAAAGATGATGCTCGTCGCAATCGCCGCCACAAGTTTGCTAAACTTAAAAAAGAATTGACTGGCAAAGATAAACTTATTATTGAAGACGTTAAAAACTCACGCGATTTTGTGGCTATCAATGAAAACCTTCTCGCATATCTTAACGACTCTAATCCAAAGTACTATTTGCCACTTATTGATGGAGTTTATATTCCCGAAGAGAGACAGGTCGACTTTTTGCGTGGTATTCAGTTTATGGCAGAGAGGTTCAAGCTTAAACTTGCCGTTTATGGATCGGTCGATTTTAACACTTTCACGGTCAGACCTAGTTTTACTCCAGCTACGTCCGAGGGGCGCAAGGAGCTGATCACTTTCTTACGTAATTATCTTAAGCTGATTGATATTTGCGGCGGCTACCCTTGCGGCGACGCTCCAGAAGGCCGATTCCTGGCTGTCTTTACTCGTGCGAGCGAAGATGCTGAAACTCTAAAGATTTATAGCAAAATCAAAGAAATATTTGACCCTTACGACATTCTCAATCCTGGCTTAAAGCAAGAAGTTGAGCCACGCAATGTTTTGCGTCACTTCCGCACGGACTACAATAACGGCGTCAACTGCGCCAAGTAATCTGGCCTACTCTTTATTATCTCTGTCTGTTCTGATATAATTCACTTATGAAATCTACCAGTAAAAAACTCAGCACATCGGTAGAATTTACCGTTGAGTTCGATCAAAAAGACTTTGAGCCAGCACGTCTTAAGGCTCTCGAGCGTCTCGCTCGCAATATTAAAGTTCCCGGATTCCGCAACGGCAAAGCTCCGGCTAACGTTGTAGAACAGCATGTCGACCCTAATGATCTGGCCTCTCAAACCCTAGACATCGTCGTGCGTCGTGCTATTCCGAAACTATTCGAAGATGAAAAACTCGTCCCAGTTTCTATTCCGCACGTCGACGTTAAGAAATATGTTCCAGGCGAAATGGCCGAGCTGACTATTACGGCCGACATTATGCCAGAAGTTGAGCTTGGCGACTATGAAAATGTCAAAGTTATATATGAAGAGCCAGAAGTCACTGACAAAGACGTAGAGGACGTCCTCCGTCGTATCGCCGAAAGCTATGCGGAGCCAAAAGTCGTCAAACGCGCTGCCCAAAAAGGCGATGAAGTTATTATCGACTTTAAAGGCAAAAAGGACGGTAAAGCATTTGAGGGCGGTTCGGCTAAGGACTATCGTCTTCGCCTTGGCTCTGGTCAGTTTATACCAGGTTTTGAAGATGGTATTATTGGCCATGAAGTTGGTGATAAGTTTGATCTCGATATTACGTTCCCGAAAGATTATGTTAGTTCTGAGCTAGCTGGCGCAAAAACTGTTTTTGAGATTCTCTTAAAGCAAGTTTCTGAGGTTGAAACTCCTAAAATCGACGATGAGCTCGCCAAGAAGTCTGGCGCTTTTGAAACTCTTAAGGAACTCCGTGAAGATATCATGAAGAACCTTAAATCTCGTGCATCTTATGAAGCCGAGGAGAAGTACAAGGATAATCTTTTGAATGAAATTATTGCACATTCTAAGACTGAGGCTCCAGCTTCGCTGGTTCAGGAGCAATTCGAAAACATGAAAGAAGATATGTATCGTAATCTTCGTTCTCGCGGTATGGAAATAAATCAATACCTCGAGCAGACAAAGCAGAAACTTGAAGATTGGGAGGCTGAAATTCGTGAAGGTGCACGCAAGCGCGTAATTGGCAGCATTATTGTCCAAAAGCTCGCCGATGTGCTTGGCATTGAAGTTTCCGAAAAAGAGGCTGCTCGGCAAGTCGTTGAGATGCGTGCTGTTTATAAAAATGATCCAAAAGCACTGGAGCAACTTAACAATCCAGAAGTTGCTATGGGAATTCGCAATCGCATGCGTATTGATAAGACCGTTAATAAGCTAGTTGAAATTAATAAACCTCATGCTAAGCAACGAAAATCGGCAAAGAAGTAACTAAAGCTTCTTAAAATCGACTCCGCAACGATGTCTTGTGATGGGTCGATTTTTGTTGTGGCATATTTGCCAAGTGCCAATGGTCGCCATATTCGCAGTGGTAATAGCTCAAAGTCCCTGATGGCAATCCGTGTTCGGCTTCGACTAGAGCGGCACTCATTTCGGCCGTCTCCTCGTCTGGATAACAAATTTTATGTTTGTTGCCAACCCAGCATTTCGGGGGATTATATGGGGCAGGGCGTTTATTTTGCGCGCGCGACATTAAAAATCTCCATGCAGATAGCGCTGACGTTCGTCTTCCGCCATGTGCTCAATTGCGTAGCGCAGAGTTGTGCGCGAAAGTCGCGAATAGTTGTCGATTAAATACGACTCCACGACATGCTTGTCGACTTTGCTGTATATCTCGCGCAGCATCCAGCCGCAGGCTTTGTGTATTAAATCTTCTAAATCATCAATGCGGTTATCAATCATTTCGAGGCCATTACCCATGATATTTTTACGATAAAAAGCCATATAGGCAACGATCGAAATCCGCCGCCGCCACAAATCCTTGGAGACATTTAGCTCAGCTAGAACTTCTTCATTGTGGTTTTCGAGGCACCAGCGTCCAATTAAGTGAGGTGCAAAACAGTCAACCAAGTCCCAGTTATTAATATGGTCAAGATTATCGAGGTAGAGCTTGATGATATCTGTGCTATTCTTGCGATACTGATCTTTCATAATTGCGAGTGCCGCAAAGCGAAACTCGTGTACGGGCGACTGGAGCAGTTCGTGCAACTCGTTCATTGGCATTTTATTGTATTGCTTTGCATGCTTCCGGATATATGGAGTTGGAATGCCGAGCAGAACATCGCCATCGCCGTAACCGCCAGGGGTGATGCCGAAATAGCGCTGCTCTCGTTCGCCACGGTCGGCGTCGATGCCTTTTTCTAGCTCTGCGATCAACTCTTCTTTCATCAGAGCTATTCTAACACACCTTGTTCACATTGACAAAAACGCGTTTTTGTGCTATAATGGAGCAATGGAAAGTATGTGGGAAAAATTTTCAAAAATGTATCGCGAAAAAAATCAGCTAAGTCTTTTAACCTGGGCTTATGCGATTATTTCTATTGCGGTCGTGATTATGGCTGGCCTCATTGCTTTAATTAATCAATCCGTTGGGGTCGCTATCTTAATAATCCCACTTGTAGCCATTGCTGCAATGTGTGCTAATGTTATAGTGTGGTCTCTAATCCGCTTCCTTCTTCAAACTTACGAGACCAAAGAAAAAGCTAAACAACGCGCCGCAAAACGAGCTGTCAAGAAATCTAAATCATGAATCCAAGCGAAGACACGCGTAATCTTGTCGACAAATATAAAGGCCTTAGCAATGAGGAAATTATTGCCGATCTCGACAAAACGCGCATCCCGCTCGAAATTGCTATCGAAAATCTAGCGCATGATTTTAATATTGGCACCATCGTTCGCAATGCGAATGCTTTTAATGTTGCGCGTGTACATATTATCGGAAAGCGTAAGTATAACCGTCGTGGCGCCATGGTGACGGATAAATATCTTCATATTGATCATTTTGCGACCGTTGATGAGTTTGTTCAGGATGCACATAGTCGCGGTATGAAAATTGTTGCGGTCGACAATAATCGTCCGGAGGCTAAGGCGCTCGCTAAGACAAAAATAAGTTTGAATTCAATTCTAGTCTTTGGCTCCGAATCCGATGGTATTTCTCAAGAATTATTAGACAAATCCGACCAAGCTTTTTATATTGAGCAGCTTGGTTCAACGCGCTCAATAAATGTCGGTTGCGCTAGTGCTGTCGCTATATACGAAGCGGTGCGTCAACTAGGATTATTACCAAAAGATGCGTAAGTATCAATTATCTCAGCATTTTCTACGCAGCCCAAAACTGGCTGGTTTTTTGATTGGGCACAGTAATATCAAAAAACGCGATGTAGTTATAGATATTGGCGCTGGCTCGGGCGTAATTACGACCGCATTAGCCAAGCGCTGTCGGCAAGTAATCGCCGTAGAGCCCGATCATGAAACCGCCGAACTGCTTCGCAAAAATGTTGGTAAGCTTGAAAATGTTCAGATAATAGAGCGGGACTTTCTTGAAATGGAACTTCCGGATGGCCCATATAAAATATTCGCCAATCCACCTTTTCACCTTAGTTCGGCAATTTTGCATAGGCTCGATGAGGCCGAGAATCCACCAGAGGCAATCTATTTAATTCTTCAGAAACAGTTTGCCCTCAAGCTACTCAATAACGATCGCCATTATACTTCTCAGCTTGGAAAGCAATTATTTGTACACTATGCTCCGCGTATTCGTCTGCCGATGCGACCATATTATTTTACGCCACCACCGGCCGTGCCGACTGTATTATTAGAGCTGAAGCGCCGAGAAGCGTAATTTATAGAGCTGATCAACTTTTATTAAATCAATGCGTATATGTAATGCTGTCTAGTAGCCCTCATGGGGTAGCTTTTTGATGCTATAATTACCATATGGACTTAAAATCAAGAATTAGTGACAAGGTTTACCCATTTGTGGCCGGATACTTTAAATTCTGGGCTAATATTTCACTTAAGCGCTGGCGTCCGCGTATTATTATGATTACTGGCTCGGCCGGGAAAACGACGATGTTGAACCTTATTGAAACGCAGCTCGGCAAAGAGGCGCATTATTCACATAATGCCAACTCTGCTTTCGGGATTGCTTTTGATATTCTGGGCGAGCATGGTGTAACTGGCTCAAAAATGCAATGGATCAAGCTTATCTTAAAATGTCCATTTCGTGCCTTTACTTTTCGCCATAAGGAAAAATACTATATCGTCGAAACCGATGGCGATTTTCCGGGGCGTGCCGAGTTTATTTCAAAATGGCTCAAGCCAGAAGTTTCACTTTGGGTTAGCCTAGGGCGTTCGCATGCGATGTGTTTTGATGAGGTAGTAAAGAAGGGTAAATTCGCCACGCTCGACGAAGCGATTGCGCACGAGTTTGCTACTATTCCACAAAACACCAAGAAACTCGTCTTGATTGATGGCGATAATGAAGTGATGGTTGAAAAGACTAAAGATATTAAGGCGGAAGTTGCTAAAGTTAGCAAGAAAGATCTCAAAAGCTACAAAGTTCAACCGAACCGTGCTGTCTTTACTTTTGCAAAGCGCAAATTTACCTTTCATGATCCAATTCCGCGCGACGTCACGATTCAGCTCTTGATGCTTGAAAAACTTATGGAATATCTCGGCGTCAAGGTCAATTACAACCTCAGCAACTATGCCACCCCTCCTGGTCGCAATAATTTCTTTAACGGCAAGAATGGTCTGAAGCTTATTGATAGTAGCTATAATGCGCACATTATTAGCATGCAAACGATGCTTGACACTTTCAAAGAAATGGACGTCGACCATAAATGGATTGTAGTCGGCGACATTATTGACCAAGGTAGTGTCGAAAAAGAAGAGCATGAGCATCTAGCGGACCTACTTGCCGACACGAAGGTTGAGCAGATTATTCTCATCGGTCGTCGTACCACGAAATATACTTATCCAGTACTCCAGAAGAAAAAGGGCGTCCATGTTATGACTTTTCGTAAGCCAGACGCTGCGCTTAAATATATCGAGCATAATTTGAAGGGCAACGAAACCATCCTCTTTAAAGGTAGTCAATACCTGGAATGGATTATTGAAAAGTTACTCGAAAATCCAGAAGATGCCGCCAAGCTTCCGCGCCAAACCGCACTTTATAAGAAGCGTCGCGCACAGTGGGGGCTCGACTGATGCCAAAGCTCTACATTGTTCATGGCTGGACCTATAAACCAGAACCCTGGGAAGAAGTGATTTCAGAGCTAAAAAAAGAGCATAAAATCGACGTCGAATTATTACGCGTGCCAGGGCTCGGCACGAAATCTGAAGATATTTACACGATTGATGATTATGTAAAATGGGCAGCTAAACATATTCCAAAAGGCTCTATTGCGCTTGGTCATAGTAATGGTGGCCGCATTCTGCTAAACTTGTTAGCTCAGAAAGGTTCCGATTATCTGGAAGGGTTAATATTGCTCGACTCGGCTGGCATTTATGAAGCGTCGCGTAAAAAAGATCTGATGCGTAAGATGTCGAAAGCTTTTGCGCCACTTAAAAAGAGCAAGGTAGCGCGCAAGGTGGTTCATAAGATACTTGGCGTACATGACTATAATGATGCACCCGAAAATATGAAAAAGACTATGACGAACATGCTCGACTCGGACAAGTCTTTGGATATCTCCAGAATCGCCACGAAAACTATGATAATATGGGGCACTGATGACCAAATGACGCCACTACGTCAAGGCGAAAAAATGCATAATTTGCTTAAGAATTCCAAGCTGACTATCAAGAAGGGTTGGCGCCACTCGCATTATTTGCAGGATATCAAAGAGACGGCCGCGGAAATCGCTAAGCAATATGAGGAGTTAAAATAGATGCTAAAATTTGTTGAACTTACGCCAGGGGAACTAGATAAATATGTTTTCAAAGCTCATCCAGAAGCAAACTTTCTTCAGACTTCAGCCTGGGGTAGAGTTTACGAGATTGATGGCGAAGAGACTTTTTATCGTGGTATTGAGAAGGATGGCAAGCTAGTCGCCTCGGCATTGATTATTCTTAAGCCGGCTAGGCGCGGCCGTTATCTTGAAATCCCAGGGGGACCACTGTTAGATTGGGATAAAGATAAGAGAACTCTTAAGTTCTTTATTAGCGAAATCCGCAAAATGGCAGCTGAGCATAATTGCGTTTTTGTACGGATGCGACCAAATATCTATGCTACGCCAGAGCACGAGACACTCGCGAAAGAGCTTGGACTAGTGAAATCACCGATGCATCTGCATGCTGAACATACCGTGATGTTAGATTTAACCAAGTCAGAAGATGAGCTACTCACCGACATGCGCCGCCAAACCCGTTACGACGTGCGTCGTAGTATAAAGCTTGGCATTGAGGTTGATTATAGTAATTCCAAAGAAGCGTTTGACGACTTTTACAATATTCAGCTTAAGACCGCCGAGCGCCAAGGCTTCATTCCATCGACACGTAAGTTCATTCAAGCGCAACGGGAAGCTTTTGGCGATAATGTGCGCATCTATACCGCCTCACTTAATGGTGTG
Source organism: uncultured Candidatus Saccharibacteria bacterium (assembly GCA_947303945.1). GTDB lineage: Bacteria > Patescibacteriota > Saccharimonadia > Saccharimonadales > Saccharimonadaceae > UBA2834. The sequence continues at coordinate 10,345 of CAMYZS010000013.1, forward strand.
GTTCTAGCGAAAGGGCTAATTCTTTTACAGAAACCTGAAGCTATTTATCATGAGGCTGCCTCGACTGATGAAGGCCGCAAATTGCCTGGCGCTCATGCTTTGCAGTGGCAAATTATTAAAGATGCCAAGGAAATGGGGCTAAAACGCTACAATCTTTTTGGTATCGCGCCACCCAACTCGCCGCACCATCGCTATGCTGGTGTAACTACTTTTAAATGTGGTTTTGGCGGGGAGCAGGTTACATTTATGCCGGCGCAAGATTTGCCAGTAAAAAAGTTACGCTATAAGGCTGTCTATGTATTAGAAGAAGCTCGCAAAAAACGTCGACACCTGTAATTATGTTAAAATAAATAGCATGAAGATTATTGACGCTACTGATCAGAAAAAATGGGATAAATTTGTAACGAGTCACGACGAGGCTAATTTTTTGCATAGTTGGGCATGGGGTGAATTTCATGAATCGCGCGGCAAGACGGTTGTTCGCCGGATTGCAATTGACGATAAGAATAAAATCATCGGCGCTTATGTCGGCCAAGTCGAGACCGCAAAGCGTGGGACGTATATGGCGATTGCTGGCGGCCCGATTCTTGATTGGAGCGATAAAAAGCTTGTTAGAGCAGTCTTTAAAGATATAAAAGAAGAAGGCGAGCGTAATAAATGTGTTTTCGTTCGCGTACGCCCGCAGATTACCGAGAGTGAAGAGAATCGTAAGCTATTTGCTAATTTAGGTCTAAAGCCGGCACCAATGTATCTTTCAGTTGAGTATGCCGGCGTAGTAGATATCAGCAAAACTGAAGAAGAAGTATTTGCCGGCTTTTCGCAAAGCCTACGTCGTAATTTTCGCAAAGCTCATAAAGATGAGGGTATTACTACGGAGGTTAGTACTGATCCGTCTTGCATACCAGAATTCTATAAAACTCAAATGGAGACTGCTGACCGTCACAAATTTGTCGCTTTCTCGGAGGACTTCCTTCAGAAACAGTTCGAGGCTTTTGCGAAATATGACGAAGTGAAGTTATATACGGCTCGTTATGAGGGCGAAATCTTAGCGCAGATTTATATCATTTTCTACGGCAACGAAGCATCGTATCATTATGCCGCTTCGACGTCGCTCGGGCTAAAGCATAAAGGCGTTCTACTATTGCACGAGATGGCCATGAAGGATGCCCGCGAGCGCGGCATCAAGCGCTATAACCTTTGGGGTATTACTGGTCTCAACGACACCAAACATCGTTTTTATGGTGTTAGCCAATTCAAACGCAGTTTTGGCGTTTATGAGCTTCAGTATCTGCATGCGCATGATTTAGTTATAGAATCGGGCAAATATAAGCTAGATTATCTCATTGAAAAAGTCCGTGCAAAAATTCGCCACGTCTAACACGACCTAATCCGTAGTTACTTGCAAAACGCTCGTGTTTTAAATATACTTTAACTAAACGAAATAGGAGCTTTTTGAAGTGAGTACAAAACGTAAATATATTGAGAGCCATTGGGGAGTATTCTTCCTGAAAGGTGTTATTTCCTTGTTGGCGGGTTTTTATATGATGTTTACGAAACATCAAGATGTAGACTTCTTGATTCAAGTTGTTGGTTGGACAATGTTGGTCTTGGCTATTATTGAAGTTTTAAATGTAGCCCATCGCAGTCGCCGCCAACATAATTGGGGCTTTCCGCTTACATTAGGCGCAGTCGAGATGGCGATGTCTGTAGCTTTACTCTATACGATTAACCCAGGTACAAATCTTTCGCAGTTACTACCGATTCGCCTCGCTATGCTAGCTATCTATGTATTAGTTACATCGATTATCACTATCGTGATGGGCTTCCGGAGTTTTAGCAACTTGACGGACCGCTTCATGTGGGTCGTAAACGGTATGCTCGGCTGTATTCTTGGTTTTGTTTTATTTGTGTCAGGCAACATTAGTGATATTGCACATATTATGTTGTTCGGCACCTATTTACTAGTGAATGGTTTAACTGATCTTTTTTACGGCATTCATTCAAAGGACGCACTGAGCGAGCTACATGCCGAGCGCGCTCGTAAGCGCAATGCTAAAAAAGGAGCAAAAAAATAATGCTGTTTGGAGTAAAAGCCAAGCTTGAGCGCTACTTTAGGAAGAATCCTCAAATAAAGACGATTGTAGTTGTCGGCTCATTTGGGCGAAAATCTGCCATTCGAGCTTTAGGGATGATTTTGGGGCAACAGTTTGTGGTTACGATGGGAGTAAACAGGAGCGTCGACGCCGATGTAGTTATCCTTGATTACAAATCATCATCTGAGTTCCCAGATATCGAACCTGACATGGTTGTTATTACAAGTTGTCGGACTGACGAGGAGGCTCAGCGCTATTTTGCAATTGCGAATGTCGCTAGGCGTGTTATGGTAAATTTCAATGACGTACCGCAAAAATTTGCTAAATATCTCAAGAATCCAAACGTATTCACCTATGGCGATGAGCTCCCGGCGGATTTTTATTTCGAAAATAATGATTTCAGCCTTGACGGCTATGAAGGCGACTTTATCGATGAAGAGCGTGATCGTCTTCATGTAAAAATTAAGATCCTTGGCGAACATAATATTCGCCCAATCATCATGGCCTGCGCCGTCGGTAAGCAGTTTCAGATTCCGAAAGACAAACTAATCGCTGGCACTGAGGCAATAACTCCACTGCATGGACGCATGTCGCCAGCAAAAGGCATTCATGGCACAGTTGTAATTGACGATTCAGCCTACATTGCGGCCGACGATGCTCGTTTAGGGTGTGCTACAATTTGCGCACTTGAGTCTCCTGCTAAAACGCTGGTAATTGACGATGTTCGCAAACTGAAGAATATTGATCTGCAACTACTTACGGACGTTTGTGTTCTTGGCGATATGTCTGGGGCGGACCCAAATAATAAAAAAATCCACTATTTCAAGGAAGAAGTTGACCTAATTCACTATCTTGGCGAACGTGCCGAAGAGGGGGGTATTATTCTGCTGGAAATTCCATTGCCAGAGATTATTGAATCATACATTTGGTAGTTTCTCTTTAATTAAAGTAAGGTTTATTATAGAATATTACTATGGCTAAGGTGATTACGATTACCAATCAGAAAGGGGGTGTTGGAAAAACAACTACATCCATTAACCTAGCTTTTTATCTCGCAAAGAAAGGGAAGAAAACACTTCTAATCGATTTTGACCCCCAGGGGAATGCTACGTCTGGGCTTGGGCTAGACAAAAGTCAAATCGGGCAAAATATGTGCGAAGTAATGTTGGGCGAAGCGAGAATGTCGGATATTATTATCCGAGCCAACCAAAAGAATAAGAAGCTTTTCATTGCGCCAACCATGCCAGAACTTGCTAATATTGAAGTTCAAATGGCGGATATGGAGGATAAATTTCGTATTCTAAAAAACGCACTAGCGCCCATAGAAGATGACTACGATTATATTATTATTGACAGTCCACCAAGTCTGTCGCTCTTGACCGTCAATGGTATGATTGCTGCAAATTACTTACTTATCCCAGTTCAGACCGAATTTTATGCCCTAGAAGGAGTTGCGCAATTATTAAAGAGCAAACAGCTCGTTCAGAAGGCTATGAATCCAAAGCTCGAGCTACTAGGTGTTTTGGCGACAATGTATGATCGTCGCACTGTACTTAGCTCCCAAGTTCTCGCTGAAATAAAACGCTATTTTAAAGATAAAGTATTTGAGACTACTATTCCTCGGAATGTTCGCCTAGCTGAGGCGCCGAGCCACGGTGTGGCTATTGGACAGTACGATCGTTTTAGCAAAGGCGCTAAAGCATATAAACTACTAGCAGAAGAAGTATTGGAGCGCACCAAATGAGCGCACGTGGACTAGGGAGAGGCTTTGAGGCACTGATTCCTACCGAGAATATAGATGCTACTTTTGACCCCACGGCTGCTGAAGATGCAAAAGATAGCAAGTTGCGCGAAATAAAGATTTCCGATATTGAGCCGGACCCAGATCAGCCACGTCGTGATTTTAAGCCTGAGCAGCTTGAGGCTTTAGCTAATTCCATCAAAGAACATGGTGTTTTGCAACCAATTGTTGTTACGAAAGAAGGCGATAAGTATCGCATTGTAGCGGGCGAGCGCCGTTGGCGCGCTTCGAAAATTGCCGAAATAGACAAGATCCCGGCAATTGTGCGCACTCTGGACGCGCAAAATCGACTAGAGCTATCCCTAATCGAGAATGTGCAACGCGAAGATTTAAATGCAATTGAAACCGCAACTGCATATGCAAAGCTTAAGAATCAATTCAATATGAGTTCCGAGGAAGTTGCGCGCCGAGTTGGCAAGAGCGAATCAGCCGTCATTAATACGATGCGCCTTCTTGGGTTACCAGACGAAGCTAAGCATGCGATGGTTGAGTATAAGTTATCTGAGGGGCAAATGCGTCCGCTAATTACTGCCACACCTGAACAAATTAAAGCAGTCTTGCCGAGAATTATTAATGAAAGCTGGAGTGCTCGGAGGGTCGAGCAATACATGATGGAAGTTAAAGCGCGCGCTAAAGCAGCGAAAGTGGCAAGAGAACGCCCATCTAGCACCGAGAGCGATTCTTGTGCGGCTAAGCTAAGCCAAAAACTTGGCGTTAGCGTAAAAGTTCGCACTACGGCGCGTGGTTCCGGCGATATTGTAATTAAGTTTAAAAACGAGAAGGAGCTCGAGAAGCTATGTTCAATACTAACAGCATAAAAACTAAAATGACGGCCGTAGTTGATCATTTTCGCGAAGAAATGAAAAAAGTTCGCACTGGCCGTGCGCATCCAGATATGCTTGCGAATGTAAAAGTCGAAGTTTATGGCCAAATGTCGCCACTTAATCAGATTTCAAATATCACTGTTCAGGGGGCAATGATGCTATTGATTACGCCTTATGATGTGGCGAATATTGCAAAGATCTCAGCTGCGATTCGCGCCGACCAGTCGTTGGGCCTTAATCCGGCCGATGATGGCCGCGTAATTCGCGTGCCGATTCCGCCGCTCACCGAAGAACGCCGAAAAGAAATTGTTAAAACTGCGAGCGGAAAAGTCGAGGAAGCCAAGATTGCTCTACGTAAAACTCGCGATGAAGCTCGTAAAGATATCAAGGCTGCGGAATTGCCAGAAGACGCCAAGAAGCGTGCCGAAAAAGATATTGACGATATGATAAAGGAGTTTAATACCGAAATCGATAAAGCGTTTGCCGAAAAAGAAGCAGACATTATGAGAATCTAAAAGGGTGCATAAAAAGATGGAAGAGAATGGTGGCGAGACTAGAGGCGACAATAAAAAGATTTCAGCCAACTATATAAACCCAAAGATTGCGATTTATACAGTAGTAGTTGTAGTGTTGGGCCTTGGGGTCCTTGCGACGATGATTTACGTGGGCGTCAACTTAGCTAAAAGCCGCCAACCTGTCGCTACGGAGACGCCTGCGAGCTCCAACCGTGATTCTGTCCGAGAGAGTATCGAGATAGAATACGACGAGACTAAAGGATGTTATGCTCCGTCACAAGAGTATACGAATGCGTACAAGAATTCCCTCATGCATCGTTATGGTGTCGACGACAAAGAATATGCAATTATTCGCACTAATTCAGAGCTAAAAGACTTCATCAACGCCGTGAATTCAAGCAGAAGTAGTGACGATGAGCCATTCGTGTATGATATTAACGATGACTTCTTTAAGACTGGTGTATTAATCGCTATCGCAAAAGAAGAAACAGGTCTTGAATCGATGTATGCAAGCCAGGCATATCGTGACGAAAATTATAATTTGCAAATCTATATCAGATATATTTGGTCAGGCGACGCTGAGACTAGAAATGGTAAGTTTTCACTATTGCAAATTCAAAATATACAACCCAAAAATGTCGATATCGTATGGAATTCTCATTCATTAACCTCACCTTATCCAACCGTAGATGTAAAGAAGCCAATTATTTACCTCTATCCAACCAAGACTACCTCCGTAGAGGTGAAGTTGAGTAACCCTGAGCGGATTACCGTTGATTATCCCGATTATAACAATGGCTGGAAAGCGACCGCATATCCAGATGGCACCCTAGTTACTGAATCTGGCAAAAAGCTATATGCATTATATTATGAGTCGCTGAATACTAAGAAATATACCAACAAAGACTTATCGGAAGGCTTTGTAGTCGCAAAAGATGAAGTCGAAGAATTCCTCGACGAGAAGCTCAATACGCTTGGCCTAAGTTACAAAGAGCGCGAAGAGTTTATTAGTTATTGGGCTAGCGAATTAGAGTCAAAACCATTTGCGTTTATTCGTTTCCAAACTAAAGGAGAAATCGAGCGGAATATGGGCCTACAAATTCAGCCGAAGCCAGATGTCACTATTCGCGTCATGATGGAATATAAGAAATTAGACCATAAAATTGACGTTAAAGCACAAAAGTTACAAACAGTAGAGCGTAAAGGCTTTACGGTGGTCGAGTGGGGCGGAACGGAGATAAAATAATGCCTAGAAAACAAAAGAGCGGCATATGGGAAGAACGTGCTAGCCGAAAGTTGGTTTTTATCTGTTTCCTAATTATAATTGCGACCATCATTTGTTTTGGCGGCTCATATCTTCAGCTTCGTAATTGGAGCGTGCGTGCGGCCGACGAGATATGGACCAATAAGCATACTAGCTACGATGAGAAAATTCAGCGACAAATTGAAGCAGAGCGAAAACTTCAAAAAGAACGTAAAGGAGAATAGAAGGAATGAAAATTATCGAAAAAAAATGTCCAAATTGCCATGCAAATCTAGAGTTTGATGTTGGCGAACAGAATGTAAAATGCCCAAGCTGTCGCCGCGCCTTTGCAATTGAGTATGAAAAAGATTTTGTCGACCCAGAAGTGCAACTAAAGGCGAAAGATATTCAATTGAAAATGTTAGACGATATTACAAAGGCGCGTTCTTTTGGCAAAGTCTTCTTCGTGTTTGTTATTGCCTTCGCCGCGATTATTATTGGCTTAACAGTGTTTCTGGCTATTAATGGCTATCAGGATTATAAGGATACTAAAGATGAGATCGAGACCAGTCGACAGCGGGCACTAGAGGAGGCGGAAGAATTCAAGGAGCGTCAGAAAGCGTCTGAAGAGGAATTCGAATCACGCCGAAAAGCATCTGAAGAGGAGTTTGAGTCTCGTCAGAAAGCGTCCGAAGAGAAGCAGAAGCAAATGCAAGAAGAAGCCGAAAAAGCAATTCGGGAGCAGGCCAATAAGTAGCCTTACGCTACGCTATGAAGCTAGCTTGATACCCGGAATATATAAGTAGCCGCTCATTTCGTAGCTTAAGTTCTTGTTGATATATCTTTTTGCATATTTGCATACTTTCGAGATGCGTTTGCCGTTAAAAAGCGGATCAATATGCCTGACTTTTAGGGTTTCGTTGACCCAGTAAACATTTTTTGGCTCCGTTTCTGAGATTTTCACAACTTTAGCTTCTCGCCACTTTTTAAATGCAGCGCCATACTTAGATACTTCTATGATATCGATAACTTCCGATTCCTTTTTCTCGAATAGGTCACGAACGCGAATTTCGCCAGCGAGCTCTAACCCTTTTAATATGTCCGCAATAAACCGCGTTGAGTATCTTGGGCACTCGTTACGATATATAACAGACATTTCGGAGGTGATTTTTACAAACTTGCGTGCGAGCTGTCTAGTTCTAAAACCCAACTCTGGGAGGCCATCCTCGTTTTCTTCAATCTCTATATCTTTATATAACTCGCGTATATCATCTAAATCTAGCATACTGTAGCGCGATAATGCATTTGAAAAAGAATACTCTAGCCGGTCGGCCGCAAGACGTGGAGAATTGTTATCGGCAATAGGGTACATATGGTAATTGTCGACATCTTCTAATTTAATGGAATCTCGGCTCAGTAATTTCATTATTTCGGGTGAGCCCTCAATAAACTGCGACGTTAGTAACTCGAGCGACTCTTGTCGCTCGCCGTCACCATTCATTACGTCTATGCAGTGTTTAAAGACAGGTGTTGCTATGTCGTGGAATAATCCAGCAAGAGTCTGTTTCTTATCGTTGGTAAAATGCCAAATTATTAAGGCGACGGCTACAGAGTGGTCTAAGTTTGAATAAAAGAAGTTATAGGATTCTAGCTTAGTATAAATAATACCACAACTATCGCTAATTGATGCGGAGCGGAGCATAGCGGGCGTTTCGATATATTCTTCGAGCCATTTTGGGAAGTCGGGTTCAAGAATTGCGAAATACGATCGAATGATTGGGTTTAGTTGTTTTAAGTAATTCACGTCTATTTTCCTTGAATAAGCAGTAATATATCGTTAATTCTAACATAGATTACGATGCGCTACATTAGACTCGTTTCGTCTAATCGTTCCCAATGGACGCTTGAAGCTATCGCTTATCTGTGGTAGAATGAGTCAAGTGCCGCGATAGCTCAGTTGGTAGAGCGCATCCATGGTAAGGATGAGGTCCCGGGTTCAAATCCCGGTCGCGGCTCCATTTTTTATGTCTATGAAAAAAAGGCGTCACGTTGTGTGGCGCCTTAAGTGATGGGGGGCTAACTATATTTCACGTATTTTTTCTATAAGCAGCCTCGAAACCATCGTAGTCTCGATCGGCCTTACGCATAATAGCATCAGCGGTAAAATATCCACCAGCTAATGCTAACACTACGACAAGAATTGCGAGTAAGACAGTATATTCACTACCTTTTTTTGAACTTCTGCGCGATTTCCCGTCGCCACTAAATGCTTCAATGATGCGTCCGAGGGCGCTTGGGGCATTTCTAGCTAAGCTGATCGAGTTATGAATTTGCGCATAAGAGTTCCAGCCGGCGTTCGCGATATACGAGAAGGTCTTCTTCTCGAACGCGGCTTTCAGGCTAGCCAGCCAAATCCGAATTCCAGATAATACAATCGGAACCGCTACGAGCAGGTATAGAATATCATTTGCGAGTGACTCGAAATCCGCGATAACCTCTGCGTCGAAGCTGCCCGTAGCCTGCATGATATACGGCGCAACTAAGAGTAAGACGCATCCGTAAACCATAGTGAAACCAGCTACTGCCATGATGTATCCGCAGACGACATAGCTTCTAAAGCTGCCGCCTACCTCCTTTGATTCCGACCAATAACGACCTACATAAGACGCATTAGACCAAGATATTATAAAATTAAGGACAAGTAACAGCGCATATAAAAAGAACATCTCCTACCTCCTAAGAACTACCCACCATCAAAATAATATTATAGAGCAAAAAGCCGTATTAGTCAATGCCCGATGCGGTGTCCCCGGCAGATTGAGCCCAGATTATAGGATATAAAAAGCCAGGACTCAGCCCTGGCTTGCATTATAACCTCCTATCCTATCTTAATTTGAGTTGAATCATAATATTAACGAATCTCAAGATTGCTATTGACAAATATTAAATTAATGCTAAAGTAAATATGGTATTCAATGGTAGGGGGAGTTCATTAAGAAAGGAGACGAACCATGTCTGGGCTGCTTGCCCGCTGTTATTTTTATCGGGAGTACAGTTTATAGGCTCCTGTTTATATATACAATTCTAAGGAGGAAGTATGTATGAATAATGTTGCTGCCAGAGTTTTATCATATTATGGATTTATGTTCCCCAAAATGAAAGAGCAATACGACGCACGTATTAAAGAGATAGAAGAGGGAACAGTCCAGATCACTGAATCAGAGATACAAGCATTTCTCGACTCGCTTAAAAATGTCATCGGCGATCGCAAATACGAGATAACATGTCTGTATTTTGGCTTTTTAGGCGATGACCCTAAGAAGGCGAGCGAGCTCGCCGCCGAGTATGACGTTACGTCTACTCGCATCGTCCAGGTCTTGATAAATGCGTGCAATGCGTATAAAAGAAGCGACGATTTCATCGATCTGTTCGGGATTGTACAGGAGACGTACGATACTCCAGAAAAGATGCCGGTTTATAGAATAAGGGGCATCAGTGCTCGCACGAACAATTGTCTGCAGAAAGCAGGCATTTGCGACGTATCCGACATACTAAAAAAAGAGCCGAAATCATGGTTCAGAGTGGAGAATCTTGGCGAAAAAGGCCGAGAAGAGTTAGTTGCAGCCATGAAATCAATGGGGTATGGCGATTTTAGCATCTGACGATTAGTACTGATCCTTTCGCTTATTGAAAGCTCCAGCAGTTAGCTGGGGCTTTTTTGTAACGTAAAATCGCTAGCTAGACTGATGGATTTTTTTAATTTTACTTATTAATAATAGCCGCGCAACCGCATAGGCACCGCCGAAAATCCCAATAACCCAAGCAATAGTTGCCCATAATGGTTGACGATAAACATACAGAAATGGGTATGGTCCTTCTAGTACATGCATCACATTTAAGATAATTGCTATTAACCCATAGATAAGGGTAAAATAGGTAGCTTTTAGAGCGTCAGCATAGATAAAACATTTTGAAGCGATAAGTGTACCAAGGGCAATTAGCGGACATAATGTGTGCGTATACAGCATCGATCCAGCCGTTAGGACATACCATAGACTACCATACATCCAAGACAAGACGAATACTACTACGAGAAAAGTTACGGTCGTAACACTAGTAGCGGCGTGAAATATTCGCCAAACCGCAGGAGAGATTTCGTACTTTTTGCGATTATTCAGGGCTTTTATGGCCGAATAGGCATTAATAGCGGCTGCTACAAGTAAAAAGATATTGCTTAATTGCGTGTAGTAAATTAAGGCTACTATGCCAATACTCTCGAAAACTAAATAGAGGCCGACTAGCTCGAGTAGTATGATGAATAAATTACAGACGAGGAATGCTACTAATCGATTACGCTTCATAAAGACATTATGACATAAAAAACACATAAAAATGCCCCATTATTTGGGGCAATACTTAGTCTGCAGCTTCTTGGCTGCTACTCCAACAAACGTGCCCGCCAATACTCCCAGGAGATTAAGCGTAGCATCCAGTAGTCTAGCAGCTCTTTCGGGAGCGATATTCTGTATTGCCTCGTCGAATATTGCGACCGTGCAACAAATCAGCAAGCACCCGATAATCGCATTGTTTTCTAGCTCATAGCTAATAGATAATGCCCGATATGTTAGCCAGGCTAGGATGAAATGTACGAAAAAATGTGCAACTTTGCGTAGTATGGCGTGGAATAGCAAATAATCCACACTGCCAAGGTGCAAAATACGCGCAATTTGCACTGCAAACCAGTTAGACGTGTCGGCGCTTTCGGGCCCCGCCTGTTGCGATAAAAACACGGCTAGGCAAAACCAAACAACAACCGCTAACCAACGGAGCAGTCTTCTTATTTTCATTGGTTGTATCCCCCCTTTTTTTTCTTCTTGTATTATAGCAGGTTTATTCGCTATTTTCGTCATCTTTCAGAACTTTTATGATTTCTTTGCTATCTTTTATGGTCTTTTCGAGGCCATTATCTTGTCTTAGTGCAGATATTACTTCGATTATCCCAGCAATGACAGTGACTACGCCAACGACGGCCAACATGGTTACATTTACGTCGTTGGGCATAAATATAAAGTATGTGCCAAGGGTTAATTCGATTATGGCGAGACCAAATAAAAATTTCCACTTAAAAGTTGCAAAGTTTGCACGACTTTTAACTGCATTAATGCATCCTGTCGCGCCGTTTAGAATCGTAAAGCCGCCAGTCATAATGTTCAATATCCGATTTGTAAAATTCTCATTGAGGAGTAAGAATAAGCCGATCAGAGTTATTGCTAAATAGGCTACAGCTTCAATTATTTGCAAAAGTAGCGTTCTGGTCGCCGTGCTTCGCTCGTTTTCTATGGTTGTTTCTAGATTTGCCTTTAAATATCCCACCCGATAAAAAGCCCAGAGCGTAAAAGCTCCGCCAGCAATTGCTATCATTGCTGGCATCGTTTTCGTGTCGTTGCCGTTCCCACTAAAGGCGCCAACAGTAAGCATCGCGCCGCCCATTAGCATCATGACGGACATGGCTAGTTTATTTCTCAGAAATATCTTGTACGCGTTAAAGCCACGTTTGACTAGCTTATTCATATCTATAATTTAGCATATTTTATCCTGCGCACAAAAAGCACCACCAGCCTAGCCGATGGTTTTACGACACAATAAAAAGCACCTCCAAGCGGGGGTGCTAATTGTGTGCTTTAGTTTATGCACGATCCCATCATTGCCAATATGCTCGTATCTCTGAGGCCATCATATCTCTGGGCAAACGATAGGAAGCGATGCGCATATAATTGATTTTCGCATACTATTTCACCTTGGCTAATTAGGTTTAATAATATGCCAAAATCTTTAGGAGACATGTCGTCTATGGCGAAGGCGACTTCTTCGGTAAACGACAGTACTCGATTAGCGCAAACATTATCTCGGATCACTGAAGGGGCGCGATCTAGGCATGTATCCGAGTCCCACATAGTGAGAGCGTGCGCTAATTCGCAGGCAAGGTCTTTTATATCGACATATGAATAAAACGTGTCGATAATAGTCGACATAATTTCGGGTCTCAAAGTGCCGATAGATGATTCATTGATTGCCTTATCGATTACTACCTTTGCCATGACCTGTATTAAATCTTTTTTATTTCCAGATATCCCATAGGATGATGGATATCTGTTGTGTTTTGCGGCGTCGTAGAAGCGAGACAACAGTCCTCCCATATAACCCTCCTAAAATGTGCAAAAAACTATAGCGACAACAGATATAATAACATATAATATGGCATGCGTCAATACTCCCGTATTAACTCAGCACCTTGGCAACATTTGCGACGGAGCCGCAAACCTTAAGCCTAAGTGCATGCGGTTATTGTTGTAGTAGTCGAGGTAATTAGAGATGCGCATATTGAGCGCGTCTAACGATTCACTTTCTAAATAGTATGAACCAGTGCACTCTTCCTGAATTAGTTGGTATCCGCCAAGAACAGGTAGGGAGGCAGAAGTTAGATATGGGGTTATCTTTTTTGTCTTACTTGGTTCTCCAATGCAATATGGGAGTTTAGAGCTGAACGGTCTACGTTCAGCATGGATTATAGTTCTAACTTTGCGAACTAAGGCCCACCAAACGGTTTATAAAATAGTTTTCAACTATTTCGTAATCTATAAATGCCTGTTAAATCCCCAGTTATTTTTAATCGCCGTCTTCGATCTGCTCTTTTATTGCTGCTATTTCGTCTTGACCTAGTGCGGCTATAAGATTTCTAACAAATTCTTTTTTAGTAGAACTTGCTTCTTTCACGATTTGTAATTTATCTTCATAATCGCCTAGATATTTTGTGATTCGTCCTCCAATTTCTCCCGTATCAAAGAAAGACTTTGCTTCTTCGAGAAGGGCATTTCTTTCTTGTTCTATCCGCCCAGAAACAGGATTATCTCGATTTTCCCAAAATTTTTTAACATTTTCAGAAATCTCTCTGTTGTCATGCATATCGGTAGGTTCGCCGTAAATATCCGTTCGAATCAAGTAAATCGGTATTCCGAAAAACTCTGCTGCTTTCTTGGCCTCATCGCTTATCGCATCCCGTGAGTCTCCAAAAACAATTATTGAATCTGGTTTAGTCTTGCTATTAATCTTTACTTCATTCCAAGGGGTTAAGCTATCCATAGTGCCGGTAGATTCTAACAATTCATCTGGGCTCATCACTTGGTCTTTGTATTGTCCCATTTTGCCAATGTCTCCCAATACTCCTTGGTCAGCTGGTGCTGCACTCAAAAAATCGCCGTCATTTAGATTATTAAAGCCAAATATCAGACCACTCTTATTGAAAAGATTCATCTTTTTATTCGAGATTAAGGATGTTGAAATATAATCTCTAGACTCATTAGCCCACCGCTTTAAATCAATATTTTTTGGCTGATTTCCAAGCGATTGTCCTACTGCGCCGATAACGGAAACGAGCATTTTAAAGTTTGAACCAACAAATTCGTATCCGTCAATTGTCCCATCGTCAACTTCGACAGGGAATTTTAGCACGCCTTCTTTATCGGCTTCGTATGCTCTAGACAATTCGCTCTGGTATTGTTTTTCTGCCTTCGATCTAGCTGCCTCTCTATTAATTGCTCTTATGCGTCTATCTGTTTTCATGGATAAATCTCCTCCTCTAAAACTAGGGAATTGCCCTGGATTTTGCCACGACGTGCCTTCGGGCGGTAATGACTCGATGTCGTCTGTCTGCCCAGATTGATCGACCACTCTCTCGGGATTAATCATATTATTTATATTATATAAAACTTTTAGTTTCTCTTGCAGGCTTTCTCTGTATATTAAAACCTGGTTAATTAAGCCCCACCAAGAGGTTTATGGAGCGGCTTTTTGGCCGATTTTTTAGTAATGAATGTCTGTTAAATACCTCGTAGGATTAGGGTGCTGTTTTGCATCGTTTTTGCACAAAAAATGCGTCCAAAAACGCATTTTTATCCCTATAGAATCGCCCGTTAATACCCTAAACAATTTGGATAATTATACTATAATAACTACATGGAAGAAGAGAAAAACAGCAGTACGCCGAATCCTTTATTTAAAAAGTGGGGAATATTATCCAAAACGCCATTCTCCAGAGAAACGGCTAGTCTAAGCTGGGTTGATGCGGAAAAAAGAAGGGGTACTGAACTTGTTTTGATTGGCAACAATAGTCAAATCGTTCTCGATGCAGATGACAAAAGAATTGCAACGTATGGCCTAGGTGGATGTACTGCCGTATGCGCCTTAGCGAAAAAAGACGGCAACTGGGTTGGGTACATTCAGCATTATCCGCCTAGACGACGTGAAGAGTCTATGAAAGCCCTCGAGCATTTCCGTAATTCTGTCAGTGGAGATATTCAAACTGTCGCAATAATGAGTCCTGGGGAATGGGTGGAAGATGATCAAACCGGTAAATGGACCATGGTTTTCAAAGATAGCGGTTTGGCAGATAAGTTGGCTGGTTGTTGCACAAAGGATGACGAAAAGTTGCCTCAGATTATCAATGTTCCTTATTTGGAATTTATGAGTGGGAAATATGAAGAAGGTACACTAGCCGCTGGGACTAGTAATGGAGAATTATATATCGAAGCAGAAGGAATTCCTATTATGCGAAAACCTATCAACGATGACTGATGTCAAACGCGCTTAATTATGATTGATTGCAGTATGTAAACGAATCGTTATGTCTACTGGAATGCGCTTTTATACAGTGTTAAAGCCTGCCCAATTCGCTCCCACCAAACGGTTTATAAAATAATTTTTATCTATTGCATAATCTGTAAATGTCTGTTAAAAACTCTTGAAATTCAGGCTTTATAATGGAATTCTCGTATAATAATAAGTATCATCTTCGCGCACAATTTTAGCGCCATTTTTTTGTTGCACTTTTAGAGATGCGGGGTTGTTTTTCAATACCCTTAAATATAGCTCATTTGTGTCTATAGGTAATTTGCGTGCTTCTTCAATAATTAGTTTTAATCCTTCCGAGGCATATCCATGATTGCGGTATTCCTTTGCAATGCTAAACCCCACATGCCCAGAATTATCCCTAAGCCAATCACTTAAATAATGGCGAAGTTTAAATATCCCCACTGGAGTATCATCAACCCATAAGAAATAACAAGTATCCGGTACGTGGTTTTCCTCTAAATTAATGCCTTTATCGTTATCTATCCATTTAGGAATTACTTTGGAAATAAAGTCATCATAAGAAACGCCGAACGCTTTATTCTCGACACCATTCTCGTTGGCCGGCATCTTTTGTATCAGTTCATACTCTTTTTTTGCGTCTTCAAGATTAGCTTTTTTCAGATAAATCATTTTATTATTGTACCATTTTGACATAAATCTTCTTTATACGCTGTTAAAACCTGGTTAATTAAGCCCCACCAAACGGTTTATAAAATTGTTTTTTAACTATTCCGTAATCTATAAATGCCCGTTAAATCCCTCGATGACATAGAGGGCTATTTTTGTGTCATTTTTGCGACAAAAACATGCCAAACACCACGATTTACCTCTATAATTTCGACGGTTAAATCCCTAACCCTGCGTTTTTATCATACCATTTTCGGCGATTAGATAGTCTTTGCCAATAATTTTTAGCGGGTTGTCATCGTTTACGATTATTGCTGCTTCATCCGATAAAGCATAAACTGGCAAGTCGGTTAGCTTGGATGCATCTCCTACCTCTTTTTTATCGAATTCGTAGAAACCATGCAGGTGTGGCAATAAAATGATAGGTATAATGTCCATAAAATGGTCAGTTTCGCACTTTTCTTTATAAATCGCTTTTTGCGTTTCTTCTGATTCTTTATGGCATAAAACGCAAGAACCAGCGGAACTTCCGACCCAAACCTTTTCAGCTAGGATTTTTGGTAATATTTCATTGAAGCCAGTTTTGATGAATATGTTGGCTAGGTAATCCGTATTCCCTCCGAAACAATAAACCAAATCGGCTGCCGCAATACGTTGCTCTACATAATCTAATGGGTGAGCTTGAATATCAACGAATTCCATGTTGCCACCGATAATTCCGGACAGATGCTGTAGCTCTTCTACGAACCAACGATGGTCGCCAAATTCGCCTTTGATTGCCTCATTAATAATGGCAATATTGATATCCTTACGATTTTTCCCTACTAAATCTTCACAGTTTTTGATGATTGGTTCGGTGGTTAAGCCCCAAGACCCTAAAATTATTCTCATACGCTCATTATATCGCATTTATAGTTCTGAAGTTTCTTCCGTATATCTTCCTTATATGCTGTTAAAACCTGGTTAATTAAGCCCCACCAAACGGTTTATATAATAATATTCAACTATTTCGTAATCTGTAGATGTCTGTTAAATCCCTAGCATTGTATGCGTACCGCAATAAATGATAATTACCAATATAGCGATTTAATAGTCGGCGATTAACCTAATTTTCACTTAAAAAAGCTCCAGACAGTCTGGAGCATTGGTTGCATTGTATTATTCTTCCCATAGTTTACTCATGAACAATACAAAACACAGGTCACTACCCTCGTCCGCCCAGTAGTCGTAACTGGTGCCTTTGTCTATACAGAACGAGTCTCCCTGTTTAATGATGATTAGGCTATCTTCGCCTTTAATCTCAAGTTTGCCCGTACCACTGATTATATAGTAGTAATAATCGCTGGCGGCAGTTGTCCAACCATGGTGCTTGCCGCGTTTAATGCTAGCAAAGCACATAGACTTATCCTTGCCTTGGAACTGGTTGTTAGTACAACTAACATCTTCTTCATCGGTCCACTCTCTTTTTTCTGAATCCCAGCCCCACTTTTCCGTAAGGGTTTTCGATGGTCTAACAATCATTGCTATCACCTCCTTGAGATTATCATATCATTTTTTTACAATTTTTCAATGAGACTCAAACAAGATGCTAATTGACGACAGGTATCTTCCTTATATGCTGTTAAAACCTGGTTAATTAAGCCCCACCATTATACCAATACTCTAAATCGTCAAAACGTTTTTTAGTTGAAGAGATGTACCATTTGTGTATTTTTTTGCTTTTCTTAAGTATACTTTAAACATGAAAATACTATTTTATGCAGCAAAGACGTTTGATAAGGAATCTTTCAACGCCATCATTGATAGATATCCAGATATTAGTATAGATTATGTCAGCCACAAACTCGGTCCACGCTCGGCTACTATGGCTGACGGATATGATGCTATTTGCGCCTTCGTTAGCGCAAATGTTAATGCCAAAACCCTAAGTGTATTAGCAAAGAACAATGTAAAAATCGTACTAATGCGCTGTGCTGGTTACAATAACGTCGACATCGAAGCAGCAAAAGAGTTGGGCATTACAGTTAAAACTGTTCCTAAATATTCTCCCGAAGCTATCGCCGAATTAGCTATAGGCCTCGCACTCGCAGCTAACCGTCGTCTTTGTAAAACTTATAATCGTATCCGTGATAACAATTTCGATATTGACGGGCTATGTGGCGTTAATTTATTTCAGAAAACTGCTGGCATCATCGGCACCGGAAAGAT
This sequence comes from uncultured Candidatus Saccharibacteria bacterium, assembly GCA_947303945.1. GTDB lineage: Bacteria > Patescibacteriota > Saccharimonadia > Saccharimonadales > Saccharimonadaceae > UBA2834. The sequence goes on from CAMYZS010000013.1 coordinate 28,344, forward strand.
TGGCGCTGCCATGTGTCGCATCTGCGCAGGTTTTGGCATGAACGTTATCGCCTATGATATGTATAAAAACCCTGAGCTCGAATCATTTGTAGAATATGTCAGTCTAGATGAGCTTTTATCACGTAGCGATTTGATATCTCTGCACTGTCCATTAACTGACGAAAATTATCACATGATCAATATGGATGCTATTAACAAAATGCATGATGGCGTTATCCTTGTGAATACTTCGCGTGGACCACTAATCGACACCAGCGATTTAATAAGGGGGATCAAGATGGGTAAATTCCAGGGCGTTGGTCTTGACGTTTACGAAGAAGAGGCTCGCGATGTTTATTATGACCATTCTAGTTCATTACTCCCGAATCCATCCGCTTCAAGATTAATGGACTATCCAAACGTTGTTATGACTGCTCATCAAGGTTTTTATACTAAAGAGGCGTTGCAGACAATTGCCGAGACTACCCTTCAAAATGCTCAAGATGCCATGAATGGCATCCAAAACAAAAACAATATAGCGTAATATGTTCTTCTATCTCTATGCATTCATCTAAGCCCTCTTTGATCCCCTTTTTATTTATTTGGCCAATAAAAACCCGCCGCATTAGCGGCGGGGTGATTCTTTTGCTTACTTAATCGGTAGCGCATTATGCGCATTGCGCTTTTACTACCTTAAACATCTCCCGGACGTCATCCATGATAGGAAACGTCTTTGTTTCAGACGAACTCACAGCAAACGTACCGTCCACAAGATCAATAGCAAACGTTGCGCTGCCTTCTTCGCCCTGGTACATCATTTCCCATTGTTCATCCGTCACGATGCGACGAGCGTCGAGCTGCTCGATTGCCAGGTTGTCGAAACTGATGGCCATAAACTTGGGCTCTCCTGCAATATAGTCATAGAGGAACTTTTGCCTCTTTGCTACTTCATCATTATTTGCAGTCAAGTATGCTTCACCTCGGCGAAGTGCCTTATAGCCCAAAATCAGGAGCTTTATGTCCCGGCCTTCCATCTTCATGATATCGTCCTCGGAAACGATTCCGTTGATCACGTGGACTACGGCATTCGGGAAGTAGCGCAGCGCTTTAAATAGCTCTTCGTCTGGAGCCATAAGAGATACGCCTACCCCATGAATCAAGCCCTGCATCGTTAACATATACAAATCCTTCCAGTACTTTATGAAGTGCTTCTGGTTGATCGTGCCATTCACGACGATTCCCTTATTCTTCATTTTTCCCAGAAAAGCCAAGAGCTGAGGGTGAGACATGTCATTCAGGTTGATGGCACATTCCGTACCCGGTAACAGGGTGTCGAAAAACTTATAGCTGAGTATGTCTGCATGTTTTCCGTTTTCCGTACACCCGAGATAGCAATACGGGCATCTGCCATCACATTTATGTGTGATGGTTATATCATTATTGAGCGGGTACTCAAAATTGAGAATGTCATCTTCCGTTCGGATAATCCTCGTTCCGTCGGTGTAAAGCGTTATCTGAGCATTACCATTTCTATACTCGTGCAATATGTTTGCCATTATTCTCTCCCCCTTAGTAGGTAGCGCGATATCTTGCGTGGATCATGAGACGTTCTCCCGAAGGTGCAGCGTACTCGTATGTGTCATGATAATATTCACCACTAAACCACATTTCGGAAGTGGCGAAGTTGTAGTTGCTGTACAGCATATCTGCCACATCGTCGTATCTTTCGCCAATACCGTCAAGGATCTCTTCCTTCGTTCTTCCAGAACCTTTCTCGATAAACGCGAAGACTTCTTCCTCGGTGTACAGTCTCATATAGACCGGCCTTTCTTCGGCACTCAATTTCCTGAACACGCTATGATATTCAGGGTTTTGACTCGTATAAATGTAAAGATGGTCATCGCTCTTCCACTTTTTGTCTTCCTCTTCCAGCACAACAATAAGCGCGTGTTCGATTGACGAATTTGTTTCAAAACAGCCGCGTCTCACTTTAGTAATCATGTTTAGTTCCTCTCTTTCGCATCAAAAATATATTGTTAAGTTACAAAAAATTACCCGAATTATATAATACTATAATTGTTCTGTCAATACTCCCGTATTAACTCAGCACCTTTGCAACATTTGCGAACTAAGCCCCACCAAACGGTTTATAAAATAATTTTCAACTATTTCGTAACCTATGAATGTCTGCTAAATCTCTCAACAAGTAAAGAAAGATGCGTCAACAGTCGTTGTCGCTAAATATGCGGGGTCTTTCGGATTATGCCCCCGATGAATAATTCAGTAAAAAGCCCCCATCCATGTTACGGATGGGGGAAAATCGGAATGAGGCTAACTTTGACTTTATCACCTATCAATACGATCGAAGAATTCGAAGACCGGGATATTGAGCCCAATTAAATACAGGGCAACAACACGCTCATAGCTATCGTATTCATGCTCGCAGAAAGTTCCGCCGTCAGGGAGAGGAATAAGGTCGATAATTTCACTCATCACGTAGAACAGTTCTTCCCCAACATCGTCGATGCAGTCATCTATTTCCCAGTCCTTAATGGTGTCTGTCGCTTTGACCGGGTCGGACATATCGAAAAGACGCCACCAATTATCCAAAATAGCATCGACAGCAACGCGGTTCGCTAAGCGCGAATACTCTAACGGCAGAAAAATTGGATAGGTCGAGTATTCCCCGTCTTGGCATATTGCGATAGGGTTCAGAACCGGATCATGATACTTGTTCCTGTCCGCCAGTGGCGGATTAATGACGAAGTTGTAAAGGTCGGGATCGGCTACAATCTGTCCGGCTGCGGCACGATACACTTCCTTTTCGTATTTACAGCTATATCCGCATTCGACTGCGTGCTTCTTGATGTCCTTTTTTGCGGAATCAACGATTTGGAAAAAAGATTTAAATAAACTAAGATGGTCCACGTTATACCTCCTATACAAGAAAAAAATTAAATTGCAATTAAGCGTTAAGCCTATCAGTTACAAAGAATATCATATATATGGTTTGCTGTCAATAGACGCTGAACTCTCTACGTCTAGCTTGACTATTATGCTATTTTGTGATGTAATAGAGCTGTAGTCCGACGATTCCCGATTGGGGGAGTTTCTCGATTGGAGGTCCTATGAACATTATCGCAACAAGTATCGCAGAACATATCATCGTTATTGTTGGCAGCCTGACAGAGCAGCAGAAAGCCTGCTTAGCTGAAGAAAGTCGACGCGGTTCGGCGCATTATACATGCGTCGCATTTGAATACTACGAAGACGTAGATCAGACGCTCGCAAAATTTTATCCTTGCGAACCAATGGAAGATTCCCGTGATAATGACGGGGAGAAAGAAGTCAAAATGACAGCCGACCATAGCTTCTCTGTCTTCCCTGAGGTTCTTACAAAAATAGCGACTTTTCTGAATACGAATGCCGCATCGCTCGGATTCCCAGGGGTGCACGTAAGGGTTGAAAACTGCACATTCTTCATCGCCTACAACGACGAAGCGACAGAGGATGACAGAACCGAGGCAATCGAGTGGGCCGCATTGCAGATTCGCACGGAGCTCCGTGGTGAAGCCGTCGATAAGATGATGCTGGACGTATTGGGGTCACTAGAGGCCGCATTGCAAAACTTCACTACCGCGGCCGAGAATTACCGCTAAGACGATACCGTGTTAGCTACGACCGAAGCCATACCTACTTTTACAGGCGTGGCTTTTTAATTATTATTGCGCGTTATATAGTTGCACATAGCCGCACTCTTGCTTAACTTCATTATCGTTGATTATAATCATCTTAGACCTTTCATAGTTAGAGTTATCAAAAAGAGACTGGCCGCTACAACATACTAGCCCCCCTCCAGCCTAAACTATCCAAAATATCGGCCTGAATTATGGTTCTAACTTTACGAGCTAAAGCCCACCAAGTCAAAATTACCCGCAAGGGCTATTTTTGTGCCCATTTTGCGACATAGAATGTGCCAAAGATTTAACATGCTATACTATAACCATATGCAGAATGGGACTAATGAGACAAGAAGTCGAAAAAAATCGGCGGAAAAACTAGGCGTTGTCCTAAATATATTTTCCGCCATATTTGCTATTATTAATGGACTTATTATATTGCCAATAATAATCGCGTGCCTAGAGCACAACACCGCATTCCTAGAGTGTTATTGGCCCGTCTGTTTGCTTGTAATCTTTCCTATTCTCTTAGTTCCCGATCTCTTAGATATTGACAAACGCGCAATCGAACGCCTAAAAGCTACGCTAACGGAAGAACAGCCACGCCACATCTTGACAGGAGGATGCCTGTCGCTCTTATTCATGCATCTATTCTTATTTGTAATTGCATTAGTGGTACCATTGATTTTTTTCGGAGTAAGAATAGACATTTTGCCGCTCAGTGTTATTCTAATCGTATTATGTTTAGCTATTATTGTAGCCATCGTTTTTGGCTGCATAATGGCCTATAGGGGAAAAGACTTTCGGAGCAGGCGAAAAATCGTATCTTTGCTTGCCAAGTTATTATTTATCGCTAAACTCTCTTTAGTCACCTTAGCTATGGTGTATATTCTAATTGCAGCTTTAGCGTTCATAGGGGTCAAAACACACTAGCCCCCCTTCCCGCCTAAGTTATCCAAAATATCGGCCTGGATTACGGTTCTAACTTTACGAACTAAGCCCCACAAAACGGTTTATGAAATAATTTTCAACTATTTGCTAGTCCATAAGCGTCGATTAAATCCCTAAACAATGGTTAATTCTTATTGTGTTTTAAAACCAGATTGGATAATTTCTCTTGCAAGTTCAGGATTATCTCGTAAGGTTACCATAAAATTATAAACTCCTATACCACTTAGGCCTGGTGCCAATTCATAGATTTGTTCACTAGAATAGTCTCCAACTATTATTTCATTTGTATATTTTCGATTATCGATCCAGCTTAAAAATTCCGAGTAAATATCCTCATACTTCGAAACTTTTTTGAAAAGACGCTCGGCCTCTTCAGGAGATACCCGTAGCTCCTTGGTGCAATATTCTAATACCTTGTTTTTATTCATTCACATCTCCTCTCATTGCTTGTTTTATTGCTTCCGTGATTACGATATCAGTAGCCCGTGTTAGTTGAGCGGAGAAGCTTCTAGCCGAACTTTCGTCCCCTTGCTCATAATAACCCTCGTAATCATTTTTAGAGCAAATATTCATTCACATCTCCTCTCATTGCTTGTTTTATTGCTTCCGTGATTACGATATCAGTAGCCCGTGTTAGTTGAGCGGAGAAACGTCTAGCCGAACTTTCGTACCCTTGCTCATGATAACCCTCATAATCATTTTCAGAGCTAATATATTGGATATTACCATAACTATACGCAGCCGTCATAGCTAAATCACGTACGGTCTTAATTGGCATTGTACCGCGTCTACAATTGAATTGATAAGCATGGAAGCACTCGTGTTGCAATGTCGCTAGAATGTCACGAATGTCTGGTTCGTCATCGAAATTAGGTAAGTTAATTCCAATAATGCCATTCTTCTCGGCCCGAGGATCCACATCCACATGGCGGAATCTCCCATTCGGTTCTCTAAAAAATCCTAATGTACCTTTATCATCAATGCTAGTACTTTTTCCATATTTAGAGACTCTCCCATTAATGCTTGCGACAAGCATTAAAACTGGGCGCTTGTCTTCTTCTAGATTCAGAATATCAAATATCCCATCAGAAACAGCTTGGCAGACAGCCTCTTTGCCATCATAGTCAAACCGTAAACATTCAGATATTAAATAGTCGAATGGATATTTCTTATCCTTCTTCAAATTGACATTATATGGTATTTCCACAGCTGCTCCGCCATCATCAAAAACGTAGCTTATCCTTGATACCATTTTTTGATATTTTTCACCTTTATAAAAAACTACTTCCTCATGAATTTTGCTAGCCTTCAAAGTGGCGTCTTTCTCCATCTCTGGCTTACGTATCTTTTCAGCCCTCATCGATAATACTAATTTGGAAATCTCTTCTACATGGTCTAAGTGGTAATCCTCGGTCCATTCCGCATCCAAATCGACACTCTCGTCAGTGGACCGCAACTCATGTTTGCCGGATTCGTAATCATTCATATCCTTTATCATATCATGAAGCACCACTAAGCCTTTTTGGCAGCTATTCTTTGTAAACCGTTAAAACCTGGTTAACTGAGCCCCACCAACAAGACTCTTTGAGGTCTTTTTTGCCTAAAATCACCGTTACACTTAGCGTCATGCCTCTTCGATAATACAGAATATCAGTCCCCACGCGGCGCTTCGTTCCACTACGTACCGCCCATCCGCGACGAGTAGGAATACTTGTATTTTTATTCACGAAGTGACCCAATGTAAAGTTTTAAATAAAACCTTTAACAAGACCAAAATACAAACGCATAAACAGAATTAAAAATAAAAAAGCCATAAATAGAAAATGCCCCACCAGTTGGTGGGGCCTCCCGCCGATGACGGGGCGAAGGTGACGCGAGTGTGTCACCAGGTTGAAGAGTTTCGTTAAAGATACTTCTATCGCCCGGTATTCTCGGGCTATTCTCGCGCTTGTGTCTTCCTATGGCGCGATAAGCACCATAGGACATCACTCAATTATGCAAATTGCACACCCAGGCGACACACTACCTGAGTCAAATTGAGTTGATGAAACGACGATTCTGTTAATTAATATCCCCCAATTCATGCCGACCTTCCGTCGACCTCCTACCGGCTCGTCATACCGATAAGGTTTTTCTTGGGTTCGAGCTAATCCCTATTGATTAACCTAACTGCATTATAGCACACGCCACGCGAAATGTCAATACTTTCCCTAAGTTAACATCTCAAGTGCAACAAAAAGCATCGTATTCTTAGTTCCTGT
>CAMYZS010000014.1 GCA_947303945.1 uncultured Candidatus Saccharibacteria bacterium
TAATTTTAGCCAGTCATGACAGAGACTTAAATGTATAACTTAACTGAACCCCCGGTCTAGCCGGGGGTTTTCGAGTATAAAAAGCCACCGCATATGCGGTGGCTGCGAGGCGGCTCAGAGAGCTTCTTTATCTGAATGCATTGCGAGTTTTTTCGTCTAAATGCACTGTATAATTGGTGCCTCGCTCGATATCGTCGGGAGATAAGCCGTTACAGTTGAATGTGCCGTCTCTATGTGCAAAACATGTGAGATCCTTAGCCATTCTTCTGTACTCGTCCGGGGTTGTGCCATAAGGCTCGCTTCCCAATCGGTTGCCATTCCCGTAGATATACTCAACAACTCCCATCATTATCACCTCCTTTTGATGGGGAATAAATAAAGAACATACAGATCTACGTTTCCGTAAGACATCAATAATATATCATGAGATGCATAATAGTGCAATAGTTTTTCGTACTTTATCTCCAAAGCGTGATTAAAGTGGTGCATATGACGAATAATTAAATCATACATCCAGTATTCTTATGAACTATGTTGTCACCCCCCCAAAAACTAGAAAGAATTTTTGCATACAAAAATCCGTTAAATAATGAGGTGTAATATAAAAAAGACTCGAGTAGGAGTTGTAAAATAATCTGAAACATCTTCGTATATTAACGAAAGAAATATGTAATTATTAGCACATCTGTTGCGCCGCGCATTTGCACTTTACTTTCAACTAGGAATCGTATAAAATAAGCCCATATAGACTTTTTGGGCTGGTTAATATTAGTGCTCAAAAATATTAAAAAATAAAGGAGAATATTAAACTATGGCAGAATTTGACCGTAGCAAGCCGCATATCAATGTTGGTACCATGGGTCACGTTGACCACGGTAAAACTACTTTGACGGCTGCTATTACTGCTGTTCTCGCTAAGAGACTTCCTTCTGATATCAATAAGCCAGTCGCTTATGATCAGATCGACAACGCCCCAGAAGAAAAGGCGCGCGGTATTACAATCGCAACTTCCCATCAGGAATACGAATCCGAGAAGCGTCACTACGCTCACGTCGACATGCCAGGTCACGCCGACTATATCAAGAACATGATTACTGGTGCTGCCCAGGTTGATGGTGCTATCCTCGTAGTCGCTGCAAACGATGGTGCTTTGCCGCAGACTCGTGAGCACGTACTCTTGGCTCACCAGGTAAACGTTCCAAAGATTATTGTCTTCTTGAACAAGATGGATCTCGCTGATCCTGATCTCGTCGAGCTCGTCGAAGACGATGTTCGTGATCTTCTTGAGAAGAACGGCTTTGATCGCAACTGTCCAATTATCAAGGGCTCTGCAACTAAGGCTCTCGAAGGCGACAAAGAGAATGAAGATGCTGTTATGGAACTCGTCAAGGCTATGGACGAATACTTCGATATTCCAGAACATGATCTCGACAAGCCATTTTTGATGCCAGTTGAGGATGTCTTCTCCATCAAGGGTCGCGGTACCGTTGCTACTGGTCGTATCGAGCAGGGTACTATCCACATCAACGACGAAATCGAGATTGTTGGCCTTAAAGATACTCAGAAATCCGTTGTTACTGGCATCGAGGCTTTCCATAAGACTCTCGACCAAGGCCAAGCTGGCGATAACGCTGGTCTTCTTCTTCGCGGTATTGAGCGCGATCAAATTGAGCGTGGTCAGGTAATTGCTGCTCCAGGCAGTATTACCCCACATACTGAGTTTGAAGGTCAGGTTTATATCCTTACGAAGGATGAAGGTGGTCGCCATACTCCATTCTCTAATGGCTACAAGCCGCAGTTCTACTTCCGCACCACCGACGTTACTGGTGAAGTTGAACTCGAAGACAAAGAAAAGATCGTCATGCCTGGTGATACTGTCACCTTCAAGGTTAAACTCAACGCTCCAATCGCTATGAACGACAATGACCGCTTCGCTATCCGCGAAGGTGGTCGCACCGTCGGTTCTGGTGTTGTTACTAAGATTGTAAAATAACCAATTCTTAGCGTTAAAAAATACCTCCAGTAATGGGGGTATTTTTAATTGCTATAGTCTTACATTAGTAACGATAAATTTGACCGTAGGTATATCTTCCAAACAAATAGCCATCAGCGCAGGGCAGCCCAAGATATACGTCAAAGACATAATTTTGCATATGCTCAGCAATCTCGGACATATGTGAGATTGCGTCTCGGCAAACTTCTATGTCTTGTCCGCGATGAGCATTGTAAAAATAAACTCTGTCATCGCTTGTTATTAGCCCGCGAGTTGAACAACTGGAGATATTTGAATCAAGGCCGAGCTTAGCACAATAATCATCGTGCCGAACGATATGTTCTTTCGGCTGGAATAGCAGCTCTCCATTATAGATAAGAAAGCTATATTTAATAGTCGGGGTTTTAAATGGTACTTTCAAGCCAACATAGGTAATCATATGATTTGACACCTCCTCCATCTAGACTAAGCATTGTATGTATCAAACAGCATAACAAAGTTACGAAATAATAGTAGAACAATTAATTAAATATGTCAAATTAGCAGTCGAGGTAGTTGAGTTTATGGCCTAGACGATAACCCTTTTTTATGGCATTTAATTACAATATGCTAAAATAAAAACAATTATGCTTAAAAGGAGAGCGCGATGGATGTAATAGAGACCATTTTATTGATAATAGGCATATCGTGCATGCTAATTGGCTATTTTTACAATAAAACCTACAGCTCAAAGAAAAAGCCCAAAATCCCGAATAACTATATGGAATATATTGGCATCTGCAAGAAGCATATAGAGAAAAATGGTAAGATTTGCGAAATGTTCGAAATAGCCTATGGCGACAAGACTCTCAAGTATTGCTATTCAAGTCAAGATTCAAAGGAGAAACTCCACAAAATTGATTCAATCGAGAAGTTTTATATTGATAATAACAATCCAAAGATCATAAAAACGGCAGCAGACTTCTCTGATGGAATAAAGGCTTTAAACAAAACGCGCCGCAATATTAGCTACGCCATAACTGGCGCTGGACTATTGTGTATCGTTGCGGTCTTAGTTAAGTTAGCCTTTTAGCTCTTACGGTCTTTGCGCCGAAGCTATTAGGAAAAAGCGCATCGCCACGCCACCGCATTGGCGTTGGGGAGTTTTGCGATAGCATTACGATGGTTCATGGGGGAGCCCAGATAGCCAATAGGAGGTGAAAATATGGAATTTGTAGTTGTAAATTGGAAATGACGAGCATCCAGCTTAGCGAGAGAAGGTTTATTTACCCGAGATTCTCTAATTTGGTGCACTGGAGAGTTGAATGTAGGGCTTCACTTGCGAAGCGGCTGGAATTATGTTATAGTCTAGTAATATTCACCTAAATAAGGGGGGCGCAGTGATGCAAATTAATAATTACGGCCAGCGACTTCAAAGGAAGGTTGCTAGTTATCCAGACAGGATAAAGCAAGTGCAAGATACAGCTAGAAAGCTAAACCTTACTACTATATCGCTTGACGAGAATGAAGCGCATATTTACGCGCGGCTGAGAGAGTTTAATATCGAATTGAAGAATCTCAAAATAATGGTTCAAACTATAATCAGAACTTACAAAAAACTTCAAGACGAAGTCAAGGAAGACTATGCGGCACTGCAAACTAAAATTGTGGACGCCCCAGAAGGAACAAGCGGCGAAAGGCTAGATTCGCTTCGAATTAGTAGTAATCAACTTCTGCAATATGAAGCTACAATCCAGGTGCAAATCGGATTGCTTGACTCTTATCTGCAGACCATAGACCGGTCGAAAAGTGCAATTACTGAGGCGATGATGCAACAAAGAGTTGCGTCACTACTGCCAGCACTCGAGGAGCTTAGTAAGCAGTCGCAGGCCATTAAAAAAGGAGGGGAGGCATAAGCCTCCCTTACTATCTACGCTGAAGTTGACAAAAAACCAGAAATACGATATAGTTATCCACGAATCTACGCGCTCGTGGATTTTTGCATTTTAAAAAGCGATTGTCAAAAAGGAGGTGATATGAAATGCGGAATGCAAGAAAGATACCGGTTGGCGGTATTATAGTAACCGCAATTGGTGCTTTGGCTATTGGACTAGCTCATGTAATGAATAATTATATAATCATTAATTATCATTACAGAACGTGGGTTGCCTGCATATGGGTCGCTCGAATCTTGCTGATAACAGGTGTGGTTGTCCTAATTTTCGGGATAATCAGGAATCTCATTGACGAGCATAGGCGTAAAGAGCAGCTTCGACTCCAGGAAGAACGAAAGCGAAAGATCTCTGAGGAGCAGAAGCTTAAGGGTCCCGAAGACATTGAAAAATATCTTCGCGACATGAGAAACGTTGAAAATGAGGAGAGCGTGGACAATCTGATTAGCCGGATAAGAAGCATGGGCGATTATCGGAGACGTCTCGATCGCCTATTTAAGATCAACGAGATGGAAGCGTTTCGGAATATAGAGCCCGCTTTTCAGCAGCTCGAAGAAGAGATATGCGAGCATGTCCTTTCCGCCATTAATCTTAATGTTGCTGGAGGCGATGAAGTATTTGTCGCATCATCAGAGAAAATCTGTAGGATTATTGATCAAAAGCTGAACTGCGCCCAGAATGCGCTACTGCAATTGGCGGAATATACAAATGGGCGAGCGACCGAAGATAGTGTCGTTGTAATGATCAAAAGTCTTGTTGAGGTCTTAGAGACGAGTAAGGAGAGAGGTGAAGAAGAATGAAAAGAATAACGTCAGTGTTTATAATCGCAATACTTATCATCAATACGCTTTGTGGCTGTACTGAAAGTGTCAAGACGGAGCAGACGGGCGGTTACAAAGAACTCAGTTACAATGATGCCATCCATGAGCTTGATGCTCTCTACAAGGACATTAAGCCGGAAGAGGTCCCCGCTCGACTGGACGTCGATATGGCGAACAGTACCGTTGCGGCAAGCCTGGCTCCTATTGATACTTTTAAGATCACGAAAATGGGGGGCGGTGAAATTAATATCGAAATCGCCGCTGCTACTGAGTGCTCGTCCGATAAAGCACCGGACGACTGGCTGAATATTGTTGCGGATAAATTTAACCGCGACAATCATACGCTCAACGGCAAGACAGTAAGCGTAAGCATCAGACAGATAACGTCCGGCGAGGTTGTGACATATATGACAGAAGGCGAATATAGACCCGACTGTTTCATTCCATCAAATGAAGCATGGGGTCAGATGCTGGACGTCAGTTCAATCAACACAATAAGGGTCTCCGATCGGATCGCCGGAAATACGGCCGGTATCCTCATGGAAAAGGACGCATATCAACGTTATATTGAAAAATATAACGAAGTAACTGTTGAAAATGTACTGAAGGCGGCCATGAATGGCGACATCGTATTCGCTTATACGAATCCTTACACATCTTCGACGGGGTTAAATATCCTATCAGCCATGCTGTATGCATTTGATAATAACAACCCTCTGTCGGACGAAGCTGTAAACCAACTCATTGAGTATCAAAAAGATGCGCCGACGGCCGCATACACGACTGCGGTACTGAGGAATTCCGCCATGAATGGCGTTATCGATGCTATGGTCATGGAGGAACAAGCATATATAAATATTCCAGACCTTAGCGATTACGTCTTTACGCCAGCCGGGATACGGCACGACCACCCGGTCTACACGTTTGATTACGTGTCGGCCGAAAAGCAGGAAGTTGTAAAGATGTTTGTCGAGTTCTGTCTCACAGACCAAATGCAGAAGCTTGCCACCGATAGAGGCTTTAATCGCCACGACGATTATAAGGCTCAGCCCAACGGCATGGATGGTAATGGCTATTTAGCCGCTCAACGCGTCTGGAAACAGAATAAAAATGGCGGTCGGCCAGTTATGGCGGTGTTTGTAGCTGATATATCCGGCTCAATGAAGAGTTTCAGTAGGCTGGAAACACTCAAGCGGTCGTTACTGAATACGATGCAGTACATTGGTAGCGATAACTACATTGGTCTAGTGAGTTACGATGAACATACCTACATAAACTTACCTGTAGGCCAATTTGATAACCGACAGCGTGCTTATTTTAGTGGCGCAGTCAAGGGTCTTAGTAGCTTGGGCGGAGAAACTGCCACATACGACGCAACAGTTGTCGGCATGAAGATGCTACTTGAAGCGCAGGAGCAGAATCCAAACGCCAAACTCCTGCTTTTCGTTCTGACCGACGGCGACCAAAACAAAGGCTATCGCCTGAATAGAGTGCTGCCGATTGTAGATGGACTCAAGATCCCAGTTTATACGATTGGATACGAAATGTCCGAAGAGGACGAAAAGGAACTTAATCAGCTATCCAACGTCAATGAGGCTACAACTATCAGTTCAGACGTAGAAGGGATAGTTAATGACATTAGGAACCTTTTTAACGTAAACATGTAATAAGGCACCCCATTGGCAATCGCGAGCATATAGGGCATCTTCGGATGCTCTATTTTTTATGATGGGAAGGATAAAAATGCAAAGATTGACAAAGTACGCTAAGTTTGATATAATATAAATATATACTAATTATTGTTTCATAAAAACTCATTGACTGCACGTCTAGATGCAATCTGAGGTTATATGGAAAGCAGAAAGGAATCAAAAAATGTCAGAGAAAACTAAAGGCGATGGTCTCAGAATCCGCATCCGCCTTAAAGCCTACGATCATCGCTTGATTGATCAAAGCGCTAAACAAATTGTAGACACAGCTATTCGTACCGGTGCTCAAGTGAGTGGTCCAGTGCCACTTCCAACCAAGCGCTCAACCTTTACTGTCGTAAAAAGCCCGCACGTCTATAAGACCGGCGGTGAAGCTTTTGAAATGAAAGTCCACAAGCGTCTTATCGATGTCATTAATGCTACACCGAAGACGATTGATGCATTACAGAATCTTTCTTTACCAGCCGGCGTTGATGCAGAAATTAAGATGTAATAACCAAAAAATCATCCCGAAAGGGGTGGTTTTTTGTGTCTTTATTTTACAAAATATAAAACAGCTAGCGCTAGACTATGGTTTTAGCCTTCTTTTTCGTTCAAATCCGACACAATCATACTGCTCCCATAAAAACATATAACATTTTATACAATTGGAAAAAACAAAAGAATATGTTTCAATCAAATGGAAGCGATGCGATTAGTTCTTTTACAAGGAGGTATATATGAACATAAATGATATAGTTGCTGAAATAAGCGCAATCAGTACGCAGGGTAATAGAATATCGCCTGAATGCACTCAATGTATTCTCGAGATTGAAAAGATTATATCCGATGGTATTTTGGACGAATCCGGAGAAAGAGTTAAGGCGAAAGTTAGATCCATATATGAGATCACCCTAGAACTCCTACTGATGACAAATTCGTTAAATAAAGGCATCGAGCGTGAATATAGTCACTTAGGTGACGAATATATTTCGCTCGAAAGCGGCGCCCCGATAAGTGAGGATTGTAAATATGATTTTCAAGTGTTCGGCGATAAATACGTGACTATGTTAGGTATAACAAGCTGGATATCTCATACCATCACTAGGCGCATAGCTAATCTTATGCCCTTAGAGCGTGAAGCATACTATCTAATGAAGACGGAAAATAACTTAAGCCAGTATCTTGAGCTATACAGTTCTATCCTTCAGATCGACGCACTAAGTGGCTTAGTCGTGCGAATTATGTCTAGCATTAGTGGGCAGAATAAAGTGGGAGACAAGCGGGAACCCATGTCGCCGATAGCTATACGTAGCATAATTAAATTCGAATGTAGCGATGAGCTTGCATCTCTGATTAGTCATATCGAAGGAAGTAGCAATTTCAATGAACAATCCATCTACGCTATAAGTCGAGCCCAGAAGGTGCTAAGTGACCTTAATGTTAAGATAAGTAACGCACAAACGAAAAATGCTACGGATAAAAATGAAGTCGATATGAATAGCGAAGCTGCTGAAATTGTTTTAACAGGCTACCTACGCTTCCTCGATTCTATGGAGGGGCAGCTCCTCGTGCTTCTACAAAAGTATCGCACCGATGGCGCACTCGATGGCGTAAGTGCGAGAAAGACAATCTATATTATTAAACGAATCGAGAAAAACGTCGAAAATCTCAAGAATGTCATATCAGCGATATTTAATACAGCATAAGAAATTCACAACAAGACCTCACCGCATCAAATATGGCCGCCTAGAAATATAAGGCGGCTTTTTTGTAATATAGAAACCTATGGTTTGACAAAAATAAATATATATAGTACAGTAAATCAGTAACTTGGGAGCGTTTATTGACGAGCCCGACTTAGTGCACCTACCGATATAGGGGGAAAAAAGAATGAGTGAGAAAAGCAAAGGCTACATTCTGTTAGCAGCGATTTGGTCACTGATGGCAGGAGTTGGCGTAGGGATTAAGCTGAAAGATAAAGAAGAAAGCTGGATCCACGCGGGATTCTGCGCAGCCAACGTTATCATATGTTTGATCCGTGCCTACGTTATCAACAAAAACGATTAAAACTCATCAACGTCGGGCCTCATAGAGGCCCATTTTTATGCCCTGAACCTGTTTGACAAAGAGAGGCTATCCGTGATATAATCCGTCTCGTATATTATCAAAGTAACGGTCGCATTGGCGCAAGAGGTACTGGTCCGTCTAAAAGCGGATACCACTCATAAGCCAATCGATTTTAATGGGAAAGGACGCCCACAGATGAAAATCATCCTCGGCACCAAGATTGGTATGACCCAGATCATCGGTGAAGATGGTGTAGTTACTCCCGTAACTATCCTTCAAGCCGGCCCATGCACGGTGACTCAGACTAAGTCGGTCGAAAAAGACGGCTATAGCGCTGTGCAATTGGCATATGGTCAGGGTAAGAATCTGAGCAAGGCCGTGTCCGGACACGTCAAAAAATCCGGAAAAGATATCAACCCTAAACACATCCGTGAATTCCGCGTCGAGAATATCCCAGAAGATGTCACGCTTGGTAGCGAAATTACCGTCGCCAGCTTCACGCTTGGCGATAAGGTGCAAGTTACAGGCATAAGCAAAGGTAAGGGCTTTGCTGGTACCGTTAAGCGCCACAACTTCATGGAATCTCGCAACACGCACGGTTTTAAAGGTGACATTCGCAAAGTTGGTTCCATCGGCTCCATGTATCCGCAAAAAGTCTTCAAGGGCAAGAAGATGGCTGGTCGCATGGGTCATGATCGCGTAACCGTCAAAAACTTAGTTGTCTCCTATATCGACACCGACCACAACCTCATTGGCCTCAAAGGCGCTGTGCCTGGTCCAAATAAAGGTCTCGTAACGGTGGAGGGAAAGGACTAATATGGCAGAAACTAAATTAAACAAAGACATATTTGGTCTTTCCGCAAACAATCATGAGCTAGTCAAGCTCGCTTATGATGCCTATCTCGCCAACTCCCGCAGTTCTCACGCCAAGACTCTTAAGCGTGGCGAAGTTCGCGGTGGCGGCAAGAAGCCATGGAAACAAAAAGGTACTGGTCGTGCTCGCTTCGGTAGCACTCGCAACCCAATTTGGCGCCATGGCGGTGTAGCTTTCGGTCGCACAGGCGAAGAAAACTTCACTAAGAAGATTAGCAAGAGCGCGAAGCTTCAAGCTGTTCGTCAAGCACTCTCGATGCAGAATGCCGACAAGAACATTGTTGTCATCGACACCTTTGCTTGCCCGCAAGGCAAAGTCAAGGAAACCATGGCTATGTTCAAGAAGAACAAGCTTGATATAAATGAAAACATCTTACTCGTAGTTAGCGTAAAAGATGAGCTAGTTTTGCGCGCAACTAACAACGTTACTAATCTCAAGGTTGTTCGTCCAACCTACCTAAACGTATTCGATATTCTCAATGCCGACAAAATCGTCATCACCGAGAAATCGTTACCAATGATTGAGGCTTGGCTAATCGGAAAGGAGAACGCATAATGTTAATTCGTCCTATTGCAACCGAAAAAGCCTACAATGCGCAAACTAAGCGTGGCTATATGTTTGTCGTACCAAACGATGCGAGCAAGCAAGCTGTCGCTAAACAAGTTTCCGAACAATATCACGTAACAGTCACTTCCGTTCGTATCAGCGTGCGCAAAGGTAAAGCAACTCGCTTCAGCCGTGGTAAGCACGCATATCCTGGTACAGCTTATCGTCAAGATAAGAAAATTGCTTACGTCACCTTGAAAGAGGGCGACAAGATCAAAGTCTTTGACGAAGAGCCAGTAGCAGAAGCTGACGATAAAAAATCCGACAAAGAAGGAGATAAATAATGGCTATTAAAGCTTATCGCCCAACTACGCCGGCTCAACGTCAGAAAACTACCCAAGATTTTGACAGCATTACTACCCGTAAGCCACTCAAAAGCTTGGTTATGAGCAAAAAACAACAGGCCGGTAAAAACAATTCCGGTCGCATTACGGTCCGCCATCGCGGCGGTGGCGTCAAACGTCATTATCGTATTCTAACTCACAATCTTCCAGCGGGTCTCACCCTCAAAGTTGAAGAAATCGAATATGATCCAAACCGTAGCGCACGTATTGCTCGCGTTAAAGATCAGAGCGGCGTATATTACTATATTCTCGCCGACACCAACATGCGCAAAGGCGCCGAGATTCAAACTGGCGACGAGGCCCCAATTGAGACCTCTAACCGTATGACTCTCGAACAAATCCCAGTTGGTACTCAGATTTACGCAATTGAATTGACCCCAGGTAAAGGCGCACAGATGGTACGCGCCGCCGGTGCCTCTGCACAGCTAATGGCTAAAGAAGACGGCTATGCCACTCTTCGTATGCCATCTGGCGAAGTCCGCAAGGTTCTTACTGCCTGCACTGCAAGCATTGGTACTGTTGGTAACGTTCAGCATCAAAACATTAAGATTGGTTCAGCTGGCCGCAAACGTCGCAAGGGCATTCGCCCAACTGTCCGCGGCGTTGTCATGAATGCATGTGACCACCCGCACGGTGGCGGTGACGGTGGTCGTCACGGATCCGGTAAGGCTCCGCGCACGCCATGGGGTCAACTTACTTTGGGCTATCGCACACGTCATAATAAGAAAACTAACAAGATGATTGTTCGCAGTCGTCATGAAGGAAAGAGGAAGTAGTCTATGTCTAGATCTCTTAAGAAGGGGCCATATGTGGACGCTAAGCTTCAAAAAAAGATCGAAGCACTTTCAGCCGAAGATCGTACTATTATTAAGACCTGGGCGCGCGAATCCACAATTAGTCCCGAAATGGTCGGTCGTACCGTTTCCGTTCATAATGGTCGCGTACATGTACCAGTATTCGTTACAGAGAATATGGTAGGTCATAAGCTTGGCGAATTTTCCCCAACTCGTAAATTTAAGCGCCATGGCGGCAAGAAAGCCGCTGAGGCTGCAGCAAAGAAGGCGGCGTAATTATGGCTACTAAAACTGCACACGCATACATCAAAGGCATTGATAGCCAACCACGCAAAGTTAGCATTGTGGCTAGCCTCGTTCGCGATCGCTATGTTTCCGATGCTGTAGTAATCCTCGAGAATACCCCTCGTCGCGCCGCAAAGGCTGTACGTAAGGCAATTGAATCTGCTACTGCCAACCTACTTCAAACCGGCAGTATTGATACGAAGACCATCGCCATTAACCGTATTTCGGTTACGGCAGGGACTCGTATGCGCCGTTATGTGCCAGCAAGTCGCGGTCGCGCATTACCATACGAAAAGATTTCTTCCAACATCTTTGTTGAAGTTGTGGGCGAAGAAAAACAAAAGAAAACTGCTGAAAAGAAAGCTGATTCTAAAGCAGGCAAGAAAGAAGAAAAGGAGAAGAAGTAATGGGTCAGAAAGTTAACCCAGTAAGCTATCGCCTCCAGGTCAACAAGAACTGGAGCAGTAAGTGGTTCTCCCGCAAGGCTGACTTCAAGAATTGGCTCATCGAAGATGTCAAAATCCGCGAAGTTATCGAGAATCGCTTCAAGAGCCGCCCGACTATCGATCGTATCGGAATCGAGCGCAGCCCAAACCTTACTACCATTACTATTCGCACCGCCAAGGCAGGTGCTGTAATTGGTAAGCAAGGTGCTGGCATCAATGAACTTAAAAAAGAATTAGAAAAGATAACCAGCGCACCTCTTCGCATTAATGTTGAAGAAGTGAAGAAGCCAGAACTCAGTGCCAAGCTCGTTGCCGAGAATATCGGCTTTCAGCTCGGCAAGCGTATGAACTTCCGCCGCGCCGTCAAGATGGCTTGTGCCTCTACGATGAATGCTGGCGCAAAAGGAATTCGCGTCGAAGTGGCTGGTCGTTTGAACGGTGCAGAAATGTCTCGCCGCGAAAAGTTTATTGAAGGCTCCGTGCCTCTACATACTCTTCGTGCCGATATCGATTTCTACGTCGAGCACGCTCAGACTATTGCTGGTATCGTAGGTGTTAAAGTTTGGATCTATAAAGGGGAGAAATAAATATGGCACTTACTCAACCACGCAAAGAAGCTCACCGTAAAGTTCGTAAAGGCAAAAATGAAGGCACCGCTAGTCGCTGTAATTATGTGGCTTTTGGCGAATTTGGTCTCATGAGCCTTGATAACGAGCGCATAAATGGCCGTCAAATTGAGGCCGCTCGTCAGGCGATTACTCGTTACGTTAAGCGCGGTGGAAAAATTTGGATTCGTATCTTCCCGCACACTCCAGTCACCAAGAAACCTCTTGATGTTAAGATGGGTAGCGGCAAAGGCGAGCCACAATTCCATGTCGCAAAAGTCAAAGCTGGTACAGTCATGTTTGAAATTGCAGATGTTACTGAAGCGCAAGCTCGCGAAGCTCTTCGTCTTGCGTCCCATAAGCTTCCGGTTCGCTGCAAGATCGTAAAGAAAGAGGAGCTCTAATATGGCAGAGAAGAAAACTGACAAAAAAGCCGTCAAAGAAGCTAAAACCATCAGTAAACTTCCGCTTGACGAGCAGCTCAAAGCGAAGCGCGAAGAGCTCTTGATTGCGCGACAAGGTCTCGGTTCTACTCTACAGAACCCACATCGCATTAAGGCACTCAAGAAAGAAATCGCACGCATCCTAACGCAAATTAATGCCACGAAAGGAGATAAATAATGGCACGCACACTAACAGGAGTTGTGACTTCCGACAAGCGTGACAAGACGATTACCGTCGAAATCACCTCTCGTGAGACACATCCAATTTATAAGAAACAATATTCCAAGACTCGCAAATATACTGCTCATGACGAGAAGAATGAAGCTCGTGAGGGCGATCGCGTAACTATTGCCGAGTCAAAACCATATAGCAAGACTAAAACATGGACTCTAATCGAGGTCGTCGAGAGGAGCCATGGCAAGATTGAGCTTAAAGAAGAAGTCGCTGAGGTCGAAAGTGACGAGAAAGAGGAGAAATAATAAATGATTCAACAAGAAACACGTTTGAAAGTTGCCGACAACAGCGGCGCCAAGGAGCTTGGTGTTATTCGCGTACTCGGCGGCACTCGCGCTCGTTATGCGCACGTTGGTGATATTGTGACTTGCTCGGTCAAAGATGCGTCCCCGACCGGCAATGTCAAAAAGAAAGCCGTCGTTCGCGCCGTAATCGTGCGCACTCGTGCAACCATTCGCCGTCCTGATGGATCAACGATCCGCTTTGATGACAATGCGGCCGTTCTCGTCAACGACGACAAAACCCCAAAAGGAACCCGTGTCTTCGGTCCAGTTCCACGCGAACTTCGCGACCTGGGTTACTCTAAGATTATTAGCTTAGCTCCGGAGGTACTATAATGGGTGTTCGTATTAAGATTGGTGATACCGTAAAGATTATATCTGGTGCTAATAAGGGCACAACTGGTAAAGTTACTAAAGTTATGCCAAGCAAGAATAAAGTGTTTATCGAAGGCGTAGGCAATCGCACACGCCACATGCGTCCTACTATGTACCGCCAAGCTGGCAAAAAAGATATTCAAGTCGGCATCGATGCAAGTAATGTTGCGCTCGTAATTGACGCTAAGGCTGGCACCACTAGCCGCGTCGGCTATGGCAAAGACAAAGACGGCAAAACCGTTCGCATCGCCCGCCAAGCAAATAATCGGGAGATCAAATAATGGCCGAAGCTAAATATGAAGCACGCCTTAAGACTCTTTATAACAAAGAAATCGCCAAGGCGTTACAAAAAGAACTTAAGCTCGATAATATTAATCAGGTACCAAAACTTGAAAAAGTTATGGTCACCTCTGGTGTCGGTAAGAAACGCGAAGATAAACGCTTTACCGAAACTGTCGAGCTGACCTTGACTAAGATTACTGGTCAAGCAATCACGAGCCGCAAGGCAAAGAAATCAATTGCTCAATTCAAGATTCGTAAAGGTATGGGAGCGCCAGTTGGCTATATGACAACTTTGCGCAACGATAAAATGTACGAATTTGTCGATCGTTTAATTAATATCGCATTACCGCACGTACGTGACTTTCACGGAGTTTCCCGCACTGCATTTGATGCTCAGGGCAACTACAATCTCGGCCTTAAAGAGCAGACAGTCTTCCCTGAAATATCTTTCGAAGACGCCGCTGTTCTCCATGGCCTCGAAATCACTTTTGTTATTAAGAATGGTTCACGCGAAGGGAGCATGAAATTGTTAGAAAAATTCGGAATGCCGTTTGAAAAGGAGGCGAAGTAGTATGGCTAAGAAATCTGCTGTCCTCCGTGACGAAAAACGCCGCAAAATGTATGAAAAATACGCTGAAAAGCGCGCAGAGCTTAAGGCTGCAGGTGACCTTGAAGGTCTCCAAAAGTTGCCACGCAACTCGAGTCCAACTCGCCTGAAGAATCGCGACATGCTTGATGGTCGCCCACGCGGCTACATGCGTCGCTTCGGCCTCAGTCGTATTAATTTCCGCGAAAAAGCAAGCAAGGGCGAAATCCCTGGCGTAACAAAGAGTAGTTGGTAGGAAAGGAGAAGATATGTCAATTCAAACAACTGATCCTGTAGCTGACATGCTTACTCGCATTCGTAATGCAATCGCAGTCGGCAAGACCGAAATTCGCGTCCCTACCAGCAAGCTAAAATTTGCTGTCGCCGATAAGCTACAGAAAATAAATTATCTCGAGAAAGTAGAAATCGAAGAATCTCAGCCACGCGGCATTCTACATATTGTCATCAATAAAGATGGCGAGAATGCTCGCATCAGTGAGATCGATAAAGTTTCCACGCCTGGCCGCCGTATTTATACTGGTGTCAGCGAGATTCCAAAAGTCAAATCTGGTCGCGGTACCGTTTTGATTTCCACGAGCAAAGGTATCATGACGGGCCAAGAAGCCGTCAAGAACAAGCTCGGTGGCGAAATTCTCGTCAAAGTTTGGTAATTTACCGAAATCAAAAATACCCCCCTAAAAACAGGGGTATTTTTGATATAAAATACACGAAGTCGCTTATGATATAATGAAAAAAAATAAGAGGATACAATATCAAATGGAAAAACACGAGAACCCAATAGTCGATATGGCCGGGCTAAGCGACAGGACGATCCTCGATTTTGCTACAGACCCAGAAGTGTCAGACAGCTTAGCGATGCAAGCGGAGCAAGAAATCAAAAGGCGCCAAGAAGAAGGCACTTTTGATGACACGATAGAAGACGAGCCGGAAGAAGAGACTGATGATTATGGAGAATACGAAAAAAGGATGAAGTCTCTTGGTTCAAAAGCAATGAATAGAGCCGCCTATAGACGCAAGAGTCACGAGCCCAAAAAAGAATCAAGAAGACCAAATAGAGAGAAAACAGCGGCCGACAAATTCATAGAGAATGCTATGGCTAAAACCGAAGGAGCCCCAAGCAAAGAAAAAACGCCTCGTTCTGAAGAAGAAATACTCCGCAAAGCTGAACTCCAAATTAGCCACAATGCTAAAAGGTATGCAAGAGAGGGTTACGCAGATGCTTTGGCTGCCGGCATCGACACGTCGCCAAACGATGCAATCTTTAATAGTTACGCGCGCCAATTATGGAAGCTACGTACTACAAATCCAGAATATGATTCAGCCTACCATACTATGCAACATTTGAGTCAAATTGAGTCAGATATTATTCCAAGGTATACAGAAAGAATGACTCCAGAAGAAATAGAAGCCACGAAGAAGGAGGCATATACTTCTGCAATTCATCAAGGCGTATTTTACGAACAATCATCGAGTGGCGACTTAGTGTATCGTTACGCTTTGCCAGAAAGAGTAGCCATAAAGCAAAATGAGCCATCGGGCCAAATCAAAAAATTCGTCGAAAGATACGGTGAACAGTTTTATACAGCCACAAGACCAACAGCCGAGTATCTCAAGGAGAGTGGTCTCGAGCTAGACACTGATGAAATGAGGAGGCAATCGTATACCGGCTTCCGCAATATTATCGATGCAATCAAAGAAGATGATAATCCAGACACCTCAAAGCTAAGTTGGTACTATGACAACTTAAAATATGGCGAACA
Organism: uncultured Candidatus Saccharibacteria bacterium; assembly: GCA_947303945.1. Taxonomy (GTDB): domain Bacteria; phylum Patescibacteriota; class Saccharimonadia; order Saccharimonadales; family Saccharimonadaceae; genus UBA2834. Next base: position 16,441 of record CAMYZS010000014.1, read on the forward strand.
CCTAGACGACCTCGTAGTATCACTTGAACGATATGCTGAGGGGGACACTAAGGCCAAGAAAGTCTTGATGAACTTCCTTGGTAGTAAACCTGAGTATCAACGCTGGATTGCAGAAAAAAATGAAGCCGAAGATAGCGATATTTTTGATACAGAATACAAGGTAGTAGATCTTAGCGAAGAAGATATCGAAGATATCGAAGGCATCAGCGCATTTGGCGAGACAACCCAGAAGGCCGTCGCATATATCTCTCAGCAATGGGGAATTAACCCAGAACAGATTGATAAGCATATTTTGAAGCATATTGACAGAAGCGGATTTACGTCAGACATCGTTTATAGGCAAAATGATAATAGGCCAATAGTGCAACCTAAGAGAGATATACGAGAAGCAAGGGAAAACGAGATTGCAAAAGCCAATACACCTTACGAACCAAGAGAAACCACTGGTCCAGAAGGCCCGCGCTCAAGGTCGGAAAGGAAGACGGCGAAACGTGAAATCTGGACTGAAGAAGAAAAAGAAATTCTCGCAAAAGCAAAAATTATTGCATTACATTACATCTGTCAACGCCTACGCGAGACTGGAATAGACCAAAGCGCCGAAGTCCTCGAGCCGCAGCAGTTTAGTCGCTCTAGTTACACCTTACTACGTTTTGGTTGCGATAATGCGAACCATGTTATTGGCGAATCTCCAGAACCAGGCAATGCTATGTATGTATGGTGCGGACAAGAGGATGGATACAAAGATATATTCTGCAAAAATATGACAAAACGCGAGGCGAAAGGAACACCAGGCGTTAAAGCCTTTTCGCATTACGGAAGTTTTGAGGGGCTACACGGTATACATAATAAGGCACTGGACTTCTTCATCAGCAAAGGTGCACTAACGGTCGAGAAAAAGCAAACAATAAACAATACAGCAATATCGGCTGCATAAGAAATCGACCCCTCCAATATAGGAGGGGTCATAATTAACAGGCTAGAATGCAACGAGCGAGACTCGAAGAAGCTAACAGCTTCAAATTCTCTGTTAGCGACACACTAAAGCTATCAATCTTGATACTATTGTCGCCGGCATAGATGTAAGCCGACTTATCGCCAATGAAAACTATCTTATCAATAGGTTTCGTCACGACAAGTGTTCCATCCTTTATGCTACGACAACCGAAGACTCGTCCGTAAAAACGAAGGCCATTTGCGCCTTCCTTCTGAAAATCGAACGAATCCCGCCGAAGAAACTTCAATGCAACCTTCTCAGCAAGGCTACATAAGTGCATATCCGGCTCTTCATCACTTTTAGCCTCGCTAATGCATAAATTTGCATTCATAAGGATCATAGAATCACCCCCTTTCTCAACAAGTAAGCCGAATATTACTAAATTATATCATAGTAAGCCCGAAATGTCAACGAAAGACTGGGAATTGACAGCACTTGAATAACAGTATATAATATTAACACTGCACCTTAAAAACGACAGATAAGTTCAAGAGGATTATTTCATGTAAGGGAGGGATTGTCCTATGTCAAATTTATTTTGTTTAAGCAAATATATCGATGCGGGAGCATTAGGTATATTACTCTCAATGTTTGCTTGGTTAGACGTAATGTTATTTCTTAGTCTAATCTCAAAGAATAAAGCAAAAAGTAAAGTAAATATGGGTAGAATGGCCATCAAGAGTCTTCCTCTAGGGAATGTGTTTAGCCCAGAAGAGGCCGAAAAACTAACGGTATACTTTAGGCTAGGCTATTTTGATGATAATCTATGTCGCAGAAACTTAAACTACTATGCAAAGCTTAAAAATTGTCACATGGACAGGGGCCTTCTTGCATATAAAGACGGCAAAATTTACGCCAGCATATCCAATGAAGGTGAAAATCTGAGAGCATATGATAGCTCACGCTCGGTCGTATTTCTTAAAACGATGCATTTCTTTAAAGAAGAATGGGAGCTTCTCCAACCATCCGTGACGACATTTAACCTGTACACTTGGCTAAAGTGGTTCCCGCCTATGCGAGTAGAACAGTCATACGTACTAGAAGCTTACGGCATCTGCTGCCTACCAAAAGATAAAGAAGCCTTACTTGGCCTAATCGAAGAAAAGGGGTGGTAATAATATGGCTAGCATTTTCATACAAGTTCTTATGGGGGCAATCGTATTTACAACTAGTGTTCTAGTAATCGTTCTTGTGGTGAATACGTTTTACAGAATATTCTTCGTAGTAGATCAGAGAACAAGCGCAATATTGTACGAAGCTGCAATCGAACGTATTCCTGTAGAGAAGTTGCTCGACCATGATCGCAAGAATCTCATCATACTCAAAGACGAGAATCTAAGCTATAGTCCACTTGAAGAGTTCTATGGAAAATACCCACAAAATAGCGATGCATTTTTATTTTTCAAAAATGGCAAGATATACGCAAATGTATCTGGCAGTATTGAAGAATTTGATATGCACGCAAGAGTAAAGATAATCATTTCAAACAAGTATTCGTGTTTTCAATGTTGCTCCGAAAAAGTAAGAATGCCGTTTTTGCCTAGAAAAAATACGTATTATCTCAAAGCATGCGGCATAATATGTAACAAAATGGAAATGGAAACCGTAATTCGATTACTTAATAAGTGAGGTGGCGATATGTACTTCGTTAAGGTTATGATATGGTTTATGGGAGCATGTATCGTATGGCCTTCTATACTATATGCTCTCGACTATTTATATAAGGAAAAGAAGATGCATGTTTTCCTAGGATACATAGATCTTAAAAATTTTCCAGCAAGTGAGGTGTTTTCGAGCGAAGAAAGCCTTGTCTTTATATTTAAAACAAATGCGTCAGAAAAGAATTTCAGATGCGCGCCGTGCAAAGCCGACCAGGAATGCAGATTGGCATATAAGAATGGCCTTTTTTATATTAAGACGCTTGATAATGAACTATTAGCCCATAATCGAAAATGCTCCAGTGTAAATCTCGTCGCCGTAGACCTCGATAGAGACATATTATATCTGAGAATATTTGAAGAATACTGGCGTTCTGGACGCAAAGTAAGAGTCATGCGAGAAAAATCATATGACTTTATAGTTGATTCAATATGTCTTGAAGAAAAGGACCAAGATAAATTGATGAAATTCTTGAAGAAGGGAGGGGAAATAGCATGAACAATATAAGCTATCAGGTAGACGAGCTGTTTGCGCAGTGGACTAGGAGTGTTTTCGCGCTCGGCCTCGCTGGAATAGTAATCGTTATTATTATCTGTATTGCGCTATACCTGCACTATAGATAAATCCAATTGTCGTTAGTAGCAAAAACACCGCAATCGCGCGGTGTTTTTTATATTAGAAAAATATACTTACTAAGAAAAAGGCCCCCAAATTGGGGGCCAAAAGTGGTTGATGATTATTACTGTCAATTACCGTTTATAGGCCGAGTGAATTTCCTTCTCGCCTATAACGGCACCATCACCATCGTACGAGACAATCTCAATGCTCTCAAGGATTTCGTCTTCGCTATAAGTAAAACTATAGCTCCAGATCTCCTTATGAGTATTCGCGTCCGTCGTGGGTTTGATTTTAGTCGTCCTGATGTATGTTTTCGTCGGCGGATTGCTGTTCGCTGTAGTGCGTATTGTCACTACATCTCCCCCGTTATAATACGCGAATACGCGCTCCTGGCGCATCTGTGTAACGGCATTACTGTCATCACCCGTCGTAGAGATAAACTTATCGTTAACCCCATCGTAATCAGGATTAACAGTAAGCCTAACTACGGGCGGAGTCGACTCTGACTCCGCCTCGTCGCCGTCGTCAAGGAGGTCGTTTACAGTCGTGTTTACGGTCGTCACAATCTCAGGGTGACGTCTGAAGAAATACCTCCCTAACAGCAAAACTTCCGACAGAAAAAATATAATTACAAAGACGACAATCAGCACGCCGAAAATCTTTTTCATCTTTACTCCTTTTCGGGCTCCGGCTCTTTGACACCGAGCGCATTCAGCAGCGCATCGGCAATGAAGCTATTCGGAGACAGATTACTGCCGTCCCACTTATTAGCGAAAGCGAGACGCACTTTTTCCTCAGATTCCAGCTCTTTGAGACGCATAATCTCCTCAGAACTGAAGTGCTGAGAGAGCACGTCTAATTCGGCGGCATTCTCCTCAGCCTCGATGCGGGCCAGTTCGGCTTTATTTCTAGCCTTTGCCTGTTCCACAGCCGCTTCTGCCTCGGCTTTCTCAAGATCAATAGCAGCCTTGGCTTTGTCAAGATCTGCCTGCTTAGTGTCATTCTCCGCTCTCTTCCGCAGAAGCTCCGTCCGGGAAACTTCCTTGTCATATTCAGGATCATATGACAGGTTCCCGATTTCGACGCTATTAATTTTAACTATCGAGCCATCGCCCGTGTAGCTAAAGTATTCGTCGATACGCTCCTGGAGAATCTCCTTGAAAATCGGCTGAACAAATTCACGTTTGGTAACGTTTACTGCCTCAACCTTCACTAAAGCATCCTTCAGAGCATTGGTAGAAATACCCTCAGGAATAAAACAAGAGTACTCCCGAGTTTCTTCGTTGGGCTCTAATGTGACATTACGAGCAAGCCAAACTGATTTTTCGCCCTTTTCGATTCTATAGCTGTAGCTATAAGAATCGCAGTTGACGATGACTCCCTCTTTGCTTTCCCCTTCAATCCGGGTCTGCTCAGAGATCGCGCCTTTCGGGTACGAATAGTACTGAAGTCTATTATTAATTATTTTGACTTCGTACCTTCCGGCCATGCCATCGTGATGTCTACCAGCCTCAAGCCATTCGTCAGAGATTTTTCCATCCTCAATAACGACGCCAGTCGCGCCGTCGTTGACGGTGGTATAACCGCATCCGACGAATATGTACATTGCAACGAGCGCCATGGTTAACAGTAACAGCTTCTTGATTGTTTTCATAATTAATCAACCTTTCTTATTAAAGAGCATGCCGTAAACAATACAAATAAACAAAAATTATAAACGCCGGCACACGCGTTTAATAAAAGTAGAATATCATGTATTATATAGTTTGTCAACATATTTCATACATAATATTAAATGTTGCCAAGTTTCCTTGAATTAGTAACCAAAAAGCCACCAGTCAAAACCAGCGGCTCTTGATAATATGATTAATTAAGGCTCAATTGTCTGGATATTCAAAATTTGCCACACTTCAGATTTATGCGGCCCATACATTAAATCGATTTTACTATCATCATTCCATCTGGATTTGCTAAACGTATAGCTCCCATATAAGACGCAATATAAATCCCATAACAAATTTGTATAGTTGTTCGGCAAACGCTTAAACACTCGTAACTCTAATAGGCGAAGCGTAGAAGCGTCAAGGCTATGTTTCATGAGCTCTTCTAGTTCTGGGCAACTAATGATATATTGAGCCATTACCGCATCATACGCCCTCATCATTATCGCGGGGACTAATCCGCCGTTGAACAAATTTTCAATTATGGTCGTAAATTCGTCAAACACGCCAAAAGGAACATTTCCTGGGCCATGCTGCAGTCTGGAATAGAGTTTCTCCATCGCAGGATGCAGCTCATAATTAATCTTATCTGATATCCTTTCTTTTTCTGAAGCTGTAATACTTGAGGCATCAAAAAAAGGTTTCCCCGAAAATAGAGAACCATAATCGCTGGTCAAAATCCTCCGAAGAATATAATAATTATTACTTAACCTGAAGCTTTTAGCGTTACGCGCATACCCATCAAGTAATGACGGCAAATCATCATAAACAATCCTAAATAAATCGCAACGTTCAGCTAGATAAATCTCCGCAATAGCTAAAATACACCAATCAGAGAACCCCGAAACATCGCAATGCGACAATGCGTATAAAAAATCCGTATCACTTCTGAACATTTGAAAATCATTTTTCGATCCAGTATTAATCATAAAAACCTCCCAAAGAACAAAATAGAATAAGACAACATACTATTTAATAAAGTTATAACATAGCCACTGCAATAAATAAATTAATGTAACGCAAAGGATAGATAATATGGACATTTTGACAAATCCATGGAGAAATGTTATCATATACATATTGCACCTTAGCGTTTTATGTATCGCCGCCACTAATATCTAAGGAGGAAAACAGAAATGACGGAAGTAGCGACAACGACAGTAATAACAGTATCAATCACCATGAATGTTATGCTGTTATTCATAACTGTTATTATGATCATGATATATCGTCCCTATATACGCTACTATAACGACATGAAGGAAAAGTATCTGTCGCTGTGTAAGGCGTATAATAAATTATCGGAAGATTATAATCAGTGCATACAGAGCTTGGTATTGATAAGGGACGAAGTAGACAAAATACGCAAGAAGTTAGGCGAGAGATAGTTGGCATAATATACGCAGCGTAGGTGATTGATCTTTAAAATACTGGGGGAATATGGGGAGAAATATAAGACTAGTCACAATTCAGCCCTACGATGTGTACCAAAAAATACTCGCAGAAGGTAGATATGTATGTGACTATTCATTAACGAATAATGATTGCGGCGGCTATGATCATTTTAAAGAACCATACAAATGGTTATGTCGAAAAATGGTCGATAGAATCGGTGCGCCTCCAGAAGGCGTTGAATTCCCAGTATGGGCCTGGTATCGCCATGGCGACAACGAGGATTTCTCGGACTGGAATTCTGACGGGCGCAAATATGTCAAAATCACTATAAAAATCGACTCGAGCAGAGTCGTATTAACAGATTTTAACGATTGGCATTGCGTCCTAAATAACTGTCCGTTAATTCCTGAATCGGTACCAGAAGAAGAATTTGATGCGGAATGGAAGCGCTACGACGCAGCCGGCCCTAAAGCAATTGAGGCAACATGGGAGGGAATCTTCCGCGACGACGGAAGCTATGTGCAAGCTACTTTTTGGGAACTGCGCTTGACGGATATAGTTGAAGCCGAGGAATTTATCTCTCAATGTAATGATTTCAACAATGAAAGCAACGAGTCGGCCTAAGGCCGACTTTTTCTTGCAAAAATGCCATAGATATGATAAAATCACCGAGATATTATTAACAAAGAGGAACGCAATGAGTCGTATCGGAAAACTACCTGTAGAGATTCCTGCAGGCGTGACAATTACGGTCGGCGACAAAGAAATCACAGTCGCTGGACCAAAAGGCACGCTTCAGGTTCCTGTTCAGGAAAATACCACGACAAAAGTCGAGGGTAACCAAATCATCGTGACGCGTAGCGATGACGAACCAAAGTCTCGCGCTTGGCACGGCCTGCAACGCGCACTGCTTAACAATGCCGTAACCGGCGTCACTAAAGGTTTCGAAAAGAAACTTGAAATCAATGGTGTTGGCTTCCGCCTAAGTGGTGGACCAAAAGAAATCGAAATGGCACTCGGTTTTTCTCACCCAGTCAAATACAAAGCGCCAGAAGGCGTTGAATTAAAAACTGAAAAGATGGAAATTACCGTATCTGGCATCGACAAACAAAAAGTTGGCCAGGTTGCAGCCGAAATTCGCGCACTCAAGAAACCAGAACCATACAAAGGTAAAGGTATTAAGTACGCCGATGAAGTAATTATCCGTAAAGCCGGTAAGGCAGGGAAGAAATAGTCATGAAAGCAGAATATAGAGCGAATCGCACTCGCGCAAAGATTCACGGCACTGCTGAACGCCCACGCCTTAGCGTAAATATCAGCAATATGCATATAATCGCCCAAATCATCGATGACGATAAGGGCGCTACGCTCGCATATGCAACAACCGTCGGTTCAAAACAAAAAGGCAGCAAGACTGAACTCGCCGTCTATGTTGGAACCGAAATCGCCAAGAAAGCAAAAAAAGCCAAGATTTCAAAGGTCGTCTTTGATCGTGGCTCACGCCTTTATGCTGGCCGCATGAAAGCACTCGCCGATGCTGCCCGCAAGGAAGGATTGGAGTTCTAATATGGAAAAGAAGCAACCAAAAGTAGTTAATCAATCTGGTACTACTAAACTTACCGATGAAGCCGTCGCCGCTCGCGAAGCAAAAGCCGAGCGCGAATTCCGCGGCCGCCGTCGCGACAATCGTCGAAACCGTCGCGCCGCCGAGGAAACTAAAAAAGAATTTGATACTGTCAATATTTCAATTAATCGTATTTCTCGCACTGTAGCCGGTGGTCGCCGCATGCGCTTCCAGGCCCTTGTTGCGATGGGAAACCATAAGAATAAAATCGGTGTTGGCATGGCAAAGGGTAACGATGTTACTACGGCCGTTCAAAAAGCCGAACGTCGCGCCAAGAAAAATATGATTACCATCAATATGAATGGCGATACTATTTGTCACGAGGCCGAAACTAAGGTAACTGGCGCACATGTCCTCATGAAGCCAGCTGCGCCTGGTACTGGTATTATCGCTGGTGGTGTCGTTCGTTCAATTATTGGCCTAACTGGCATTAAGAACTTGATTTCCAAGTCTCTTGGTTCTACCAACAAGGCAAACATCGCCTATGCAGTTATGGACGGCCTCAAACAACAAGTTCCAAAATCCGAATGGAATGGCGCTAAAAAAGCAGCTCCAAAAGCAGAGAAAGCGACCAAAGAGGAGGATAAGTAATGAAATACAACGAACTTGACGTCAATAAAAACGATGATCGCAAACGTGTCGGTCGCGGCATTTCCGCCGGCCAAGGTAAAACCGCTGGTCGCGGTACGAAGGGGCAGAAATCTCGCACTGGCCATCATAAGCTTCCTGCAGGATTTATGGGTGGTCAACGTGCTATCATGCAAGCTATTCCAAAGATGAAAGGCTTCAAGTCTATTCATGCTAAGGCTCAGGTTGTTTATACCGACGCACTTAACGCTGTTAAGGGCAAAGTTGACAACTTCACGCTTGCCGAAGCCAACCTCATCGCTGACCCATATGCTAAAGTTAAAATTATTAGCCGTGGCGAAATAACCAGCAAAGTAGAGCTTGAAACTCAGTTCGCTAGCAAAACCGCCATCGAGGCTATCAAAAAGGCAGGCGGTGACTTCAAGAAAGTTGCCGTACCTGCTCGCAAGAAGGTCGCAAAAGAAGACAAATAAAAAAGAGCAAAAAACGCAAATTGAGCCCTGAAAGGGGCTCTTTTTGCTGCCAGGAAAGCATACCAACACGACAATTCGCACCCCTAAAGCCGTTAAGCTTGACAAATGCGCCTACATGTGATAATATATAAACATACAGTCAATCCAGAATAAAGATGGGGGGAAAGATGGTACTTTATACAACACAAAGTCCAGAAGTATATCGAATCGTCCGCGAAGAGGGCATTTACTTCTGCGATACACGAAAGAGCCAGGTTTTCGACCTCTTTGGAAAGGCGTATAACTGGCTCGAGGCTAAAGTCTCCGAAAAAGTGGAACGGCCAAGTAAGGCAAAAGGCTTAATCTGGGCCTATCATAAATTGCCTGAATGGTTCGATTACCACAACAGCGGCGAAATTGGCAAAGAGAATGTATTTATTCAACTGGATATACCAGACGAACAAGTGACATTCATCGATGCCTTAAAATGGCAAAATGTCATTGACTATTTCACATGCGAAGAAGAAGTCGAAGACATCTCTGCCGAAGGCGAATATGATGTATTTGATACATCTGATGCTGAAGTGCCTCCAGAAGTGGTATTTTGGCAAATTGAGGAAAAAAATATAACAGAGGCAATCTGTTATATTAGCGAGGAATCGCACAATTAACCGGGCAACCCCCGGTTTTTTCTCGCCGTTAAACAACGATAGGTGTTTTCTGCATGTAGTTTTTATGATACTATAAAAAGAGTAAAAAAGAGGTATCATGAATTTTAAGACCATATTTAAGTCTTTCAAGAACAAGGATATGCGCAAGCGTATTTTTGCAGTCATCGGTATTCTAATCGTCTACCGCTTTCTTGCCCATATCCCAGTCCCACTTGGAGACCAAGCGACATTTAAAACAGCTATCGACAACTTTATCAAAGGCTCAGACTTCGGTGGTTTTATCAACTTAATCTCGGGCGGTGGTTTAACGAGCTTCTCAATTCTACTCGTTGGCCTTTCACCATATATTACCGCATCTATCGTCATGCAGCTGCTTACCAAAGCGTTTCGACGCATGGAAGAGCTTAATAACGACGGTGAAGCTGGCCGTCGCAAAATTAGTCAATGGACTCGCATGCTAGCAGTTCCACTTGCAGTTCTCCAAAGCGTAGCTTATATTTTCATTTTATTCCAAGAACTTATTGCCTCAAATACTGGCGGCTCAGTCGAAATCAGCTTCCAAAGTTGGGCGCTCGCCGTTGCAGCGATGACTGCAGGTTCAATTATTCTTATGTGGCTCGGCGAACTCGTCACAGAACAGGGTATTGGCAATGGTATTTCTACAATAATCCTATGTAGCATCATTTCATCATTGCCTGCCACTCTAACTCAATTTGGTGTCGCATTATTCGACACAAGCGCTGGCACGCTCAGCCTGTTTGGCTGGTTCAATTTGCCAGTTAACCCAAACATGTTCTGGACGATACTCGGCCTAGGACTAGGTATTCTAATTGTGCTGTATGTTTTAGTAAAAATTAATGAAGCCCAACGTATTATTACCATCAACTACGCGAAGCGCGTGCATGGCAATAGTGCATATGGCGGCATCAAGTCAATTATGCCAATCAAGCTTATAGCTGCCGGTGTCGTCCCGGTCATCTTCGCCGTCGCATTCCTATCCGTGCCAGCATTTATTGGACAATTAATTCTTCGCGTCGATCCAAGCAGTGAAATTGCAGCAAATGTAGTTAGCTGGTTCTCGGCGCCAAATGCAAACACCTTCGATTCATCAGTAGGCCTACAAACTAAAGATTTTATCTATCCAGCCTTATACTTCTTGTTAGTTGTTATGTTTACCTACTTCTATACTAGCATCGTCTTCAATTCACAAGAAATCGCAGAGAACCTACAAAAACAAGGCGGCTTCGTCGAGGATGTCCGCCCAGGCAAGCAAACTGAGAAATACTTCAGTCAAGTCGTTAATCGGCTAAACTTCTTTGGCGCATTTGCTCTCGGCCTGATTGCGATGCTTCCTTATATCGTTGATTATATCTTTATTGTCAGTAGTGGCTCACCATTAGGTCTATCAATCTCTGGCACTGGACTTCTCATTGTTGTTACTGTCGCACTGGAAAACATGCGTCAAATCAATTCAAGAGCATTAATGGTAACATACGACGACTATCAATAATATGGCACTAAAGATTAATCGTACTACGCAAAGGGTTTTAAAGGGCATAGGAATAGTACTCTTAGTCATAGCTGTCACCTTCATGGCTAAAACATTTATTTGGGAAAAAGATTACTATCGCACTAAAACTGGCGAAAAACGCGCCGTGGCAGATGCGCCGATTACACGAATAATTAGTGCACTAAACCCTTCGGAAAAGAAGCCCACGGATAAAGAGTTGTCTGAATATCAAGTCGAAAGAGAATTTCCGCGCTACCTAGATATTGAACGTCTTAAAATACATGCACGCGTCCAAATGTCCAAAGTTGACACTAATGGTCTTTTAGCAGTACCGAACAATATTTATGATGCTAACTGGTATTCTGGCTCTAGCAAGCCAGGCCATAATGGGTATATCATCATCAGCGGCATTCATTCTACAAAAAGCAACAAAGGTATCTTTGCTAATTTAGACAGTCTCGAAGTAGGAGATATTATCAAAATAGAAAACGGCGCTGGCGACACATTTAAATACGAAGTCAAAGAAATTAATATTGTTTCCGATCAAAAAGACTCCAATAGCGTTCTCGCTAAAATGCAAACTCGCTTAAACCAAAGCGAAACATTATCACTTGTAACCGTAAAAACCAACAGTGCAAATCAAGAATTTGAATCACTCGTAATGCTGCGTGCAAATATTAAAGAATAATCAACCATCAGGCAAACGAAGCCATAAAAACAGGCGCCATCACATGGCGCCCGAACGGAGTCTAGTACAGCTTAAAACTCCCGCTCATCTCTGGGTCGACAATCACGCAGAGCAGCCTTCGGCCAAAAATATCGACATTCCTGAGCATGAGTCCCGGTTGCGCCAAAACCACACTAAATAAGTGGTCTGGCTTAATCTCGCCGGCACAATATAGTTTTACCGCTTCTACTGGACCTACCCTGAGGCACGTACACTCCCGCTTTATAGTATCAAGAAACATACGATTCTTGATTTCTCTTAGTACTGAATCATTAGCACTTACGGGTAATGCAATGCCAAAGTCAATATACCACGCGCCCATCGAGAAATGCGCCTCAGAATCAAAGATTCTGATGTAACCACTACCTATCTCGATAGGTGCCTCATTTGGTAAAACGTTAGCGCTCATCATAACATATCACCCCCTTATAATGCACTAACAGCAACTAACAAAATTATCATATCATTTATCTACTTGCTAGTCAAAAAGCAAGTAGCCAATGAAGCCATAATAGAAAATTGAGCAAGAAGATTCACAAAATCACCTTTACTATTTGCCAAAAATTTGCTATACTACCAAGGTAATTTATGGCTAGTCACAAGAAAACCGCTAAGGTCGCCAAGAGAGATGCGGATAATTCCGCAGGCGCCAAAAACAAGAAGGAAGTTATCAAACTTGCCGGAAAAGTCGTTGAAGCCCTCCCAGGGACCAAATTCCGCGTTGAGCTTGAGAACGGCCATATTATTGTCGCTCACATGTCGGGTAAAATGCGCAAAAATTATATCCGTCTTGTGCCAGGCGACAAGGTGGATGTTGAGTTAACCCCATACGATCTCACGAAGGGGCGTATCAGCTACCGCCAAAAAGATTAATTTTAATCGAAAGCGAGAGAATCCAGCTCGCAGATTTTATATCTGCAAGCCAGAACGATGCTTTCAGAAAGGTAATTTTCAATACATGAAAGTTCGTGCTAGTGTAAAGAAAATCAGCCCTGATGATATCAT
>CAMYZS010000015.1 GCA_947303945.1 uncultured Candidatus Saccharibacteria bacterium
TGACAGAGACTTAAATGTATAACTTAACTGAACCCCCGGCCTAGCCGGGGGTTTTCGAGTAACAAAAATATGTGGGAGTTTCTCCCACATATACTCGTAATCTAAATCGCCAACTGATCAATCCAATAGCTTATTTGTTTGGCACCGCCAGGCTTACGCGCTAAATCGCCGGACATCGCCAAACCCTGCCCCGGCGCAGAGCCGACTGCCTTTTCGGCCACTTTACGAAACGTATCTACTTCTCCCGAGCCACCATGTGTACAAAATGGCACTACAATCTTGCCCGTAAAGACATGCTTCTCTAGGAAAGTATACATAATCATTGGCATATCGCTACACCAGATCGGAAAACCGACAAATACCGTATCATAATCATCAAAGTCCGCAACATCACCCTCGTATTCTGGACGTTCTTGCATTGCACGCTCTTCTGTGGCTTTTACTAATTTCTGATCATAACTATCCGGATATGGGATTGTCGGCTGAATCCGAAAGCTTGTTACGCTATGGCCATCTTCATTTAGCTTCTTTATAATCTCTTGCGCCATCATGGCCGTATTGCCAAGCTCATTGCTTTCGCCAACACTCACATCTTCGCCGCCCGCCGAGAAGAAACAAACTAATACTTTACTCATTATTACCTCCTATTTATAAAATTCAACTATAACTTTATCGCCCTCAAGCATATATTCCAGTGAATCCGCATTCTTAATTTTCCCTAAACGCGTATAGCTATAATCTGTGTCAAAAGACTTATAGAAGATAACTATCGTCCTATCCCCATAAAGCATTACATCGCCAACATCAACATGCCCAGGCTTATATGGGTCTGCTAGGAGCTTTTCATCGCTATCGTAATATTTCTCATTATTGTTTAAGTCAACCATTTCTAGCTCAAATGGCGTAGAGTTAGCAAATTCCTGACCAGCTTTGCCGGCATCGACAGACATAATATATGTCATATCGCCTATCCTCACCGAGATAGCTTTGATACCTATATCGTCCTCCTTCCGTTCTTTCTCAATCCGAGAGCTAGACTGTTTCTCTTGGGCGGATTGAAGTCTATTACTCTTAATACTCCGAAAGCCTGTTCGCATAAAAATCGACATTCCAACCATCAGAATAGCCGCCATCGCCACGATGATAATAACCTTTTTCTTGTCATTACTTTTCATCGTCTGCTACCTCTCTATCTATACTATTATTTTATAACAGATATCTTAAAGTTTTAAGACTTTAACCATATTAAAGCAAGATTGCGGTAATGTTTTTCGTTATCCTGATTACCCCTAAAAGAATTGATTAGGCCACTATGGCAAACCGTGCAAAGCCCACAATCGATAATCCGGTCTGGCCGCATACCAACCTGTTCTAGCATCCAGCTATTACAACGTACAGTGTCGATATAATACTTACTATTCTTCGGGATTGTTATTTCATCAATAATCTGCGGGAATATACCCTTAAACTGCTCATACACATCAGTATCCACTTCAAAGTGATCCTGTCTAATACTCGGGCACATAACGCAAATCAAATCAGTCGGATTCGTACCGAACTTTTTAGCCATCTCAGCTACACCATTCAGTGCGATTTTTTGCAAAGTGCCACGCCACCCCGAATGAATATTGCCAATTGCGTGGCGAACCGGGTCGTAAAATAATAGGGAAATACAATCCGCAACTTTCGTTCCTAGAACGACACCACGCTCTCTAGTGACTAAACCGTCTGTCGATATATACTCTCGTACTTCGCTATTATATTCAGCGACATTAGCCGTATGCTCTTGAAACGGAATAATAATATTATCTTTATCTAAGCCTAACTCGCTCGATATTCCAGAATAATCCATATTCGGCGCCGACGGCTCATAGTGATAAGCCTTTGAGCCTCTAATCGCAAAAGCCGCTCCAAGCTCGGGGTACTTCTCAAAAGCAGTAAAAACAAGATACTCTGCACGGTCGCCAACAACACGCTTGACCTGCTTATTACTTAGCGCATCATTCACTACAGGCCCAAAGCTCCTCCGAGTCCTCCTCGTCACGACTCGACTCTAATGCTTCGATTGCTTTTTCTTCTTCGTTCGCATCGCCTTCTTCCATGTTGTAATTATACCATATTTTTGCTTAAAATAAAAGCTTAGCCCCGAGAACATATGATATATTAGAATTACGAAAATGTACGAAATATTTCTACGAGCCAAAAATATCGATACTCATAATTGGGGCAATCTTTTTACGGCAATAGCAAGACTATGTCGACAAGGAGATATGTTCGAATTGCGGCTCGTATTCGACGCTCCATTACTGCGTATATTCTTAAGCACTAACCACACGATTCCACACACTATTGCCAATCTTGATAGTTTCATTTTTCAACCATGCAACGAATACGAAAGCCATCAGCCTATTACGACTAGTTTCTTTCCTCTTATATTAAGTCAGAACGACAACCTCATCAATATAGCTGATAAGCTCGCCCAAACTGGCAAAAAGCTCGAATCGGCCATATTTGAAATACATAAAATCGGCTGGAGCTATCATATAAAAACATATCTAACTGTAGATAATGGCAACTATTCGCAAATATTGTCTACAATTAACGGCGGCTTGCATCTTCTTGAATTAGACTTAAAAAGTCGTTACATACTCAAAACTCCACCCAAATATCTCAATTTATCGCGCACATTATGCCTTGCCGATACGAATAAAATAAATCCAATCGCAGCGCTAAATACATACCCATATCTTAAAGGTAACCATTTTCTAAATCTTAAAGCCTACGATTTCCACAAACATACCGCAATCTTTGGCGCAAGCGGAGCTGGAAAAACTAAGTTTCTTTCTAATTTTGTTTCCGAAATTATAACAAGCTACAGCGACCAATACCATATTCTAGTGATCGACCCTCATGACGCTATAAAGAACGAAATTGGTGGCATTAAAAACATAAAAACCTACGATTTTTGCGACAGCGCACATGGCTTAGACTTATTCCTGCCATCAGGACAAAATATCATCAGCTCCGTAGATATGTCACTTTCATTACTAAAATCTTTGATTGGCGACGGCTGGAATAGTTATCTAGCAAGATTACTTCGCGCCTGCATCTATCTTCTAACCGAAAAATGCGAGCTTAGCTTCCAGAACCTTCGTAAATTACTCACAGATGCGTCATATAAGAATACTTGCCTAAAATTAGTTGGCGATTATATTCCCGAAAGTCTTCAGGTTTTCTTTGGTCAAGAATTCAACGAACTAAAAGCACAACATTATGATGTCACTTTTGCCCGCGCAATTGCCTTAATAGATGAGTTGCAACTATCCCCAGCCTTTTATCGAAAAAACGAACGACGCCTTAATTATGAGCTTTCCGAAAATAAAGCTACCATCATTTCGCTAAATTCCGCTAAAATTGGCGACGTTGCAACTAAAACCATCGCCGGCCTAATCATGAATCAACTTTTCATGCTAGGCATTAGTCGCAAGTTACATCAACATATCATCCTAATCGTCGACGAGGTTGCGGTAGTCGAGAACCCAATATTAATCAAGTTCTTATCTGAAGCGCGCAAATACAATATAACCGTCATCTTAGCAGGGCAGTACTTCGCACAAGTGTCCAACCACCTCAGGCTAGCAATTCATGCAAATGTGGCAAATTATTTTTGCTTTAGACTCAACTACACAGATGCTGAGCTAATTTCGAAATATCTAAATATAGATTTACACGATGATTCGCAACCAGATTATCTAGTAACGAGGAAAGAAACGTTCTCGGCTACAAATGAAGAAAAGATTAAAACACTCACTTCACTCAGTGATCGTCAAATTATTATGAGACTATCTAAGAATGGCATCATTCTTCCTGCAATTAGCGGCAAAAGCGTAGATTACAAATCGCAGCCAATAGCAAAACGACAAGTCGTAAATAAGAGAAACATATCGTCTACCTCCATGGAGAGCAAAACGCCGCTCGAAACAATTAAGCATAGCATTCGCACTAGCAAGGTTAATGTATTCGATCTAATGCGCGAGCAATCAACTAGTCGCAGAAAGGTAAACTAATGACCGAAAAACAAGTCAAAAAGCTAATCGATCAAATATTTATAAATATTTTCGACGAAAAGAACAATCTGAACCTTGAGGAGTTTATGAAAAAATTCGCCTTCGACATCAAGTTGCCAGTTGCTGTATATGATTCAAATACTGGCGAGGAAACATGGGCGGAGAGCTATAATTCAACCAGTTTCATTACATTCAAAAACGAAGAAGCCCGCGAGGACTGGATGCTACCAAAGCGCAACGTTGAGTCAATTGACGATATTATCGATATTTGGCACGAAACCAACCAAACTACTACCGAGCGAAACTTCAATAGCATTAACGTGTCTCAAAGTGATACGATTTATGACAGTGAAAACGTCTGGCGAAGCGCAAATTGCACAAAATGCAAGAATATCGCTTTTTGCGATTCGTGTCACATATCAGAGTACCTACTAGCGTCACAACGCTCAAATGCTTGCTCATACTGCCTACGCACCGACGATTCTACTAACTGCTCAAATTCATATAATATTATTTGCTCGGGCAAAATATCCAACTCACTATTCATTCAAGACTCTAGCTCGTTGCACGAATGTATGTTTTGCTCGCACCTTGTCAATAAACGCTATTGTATTGCGAATATGCAATTCGAAAAGGAAGAATATTTCCAATGGAAAAAAGCAATCATCGAATGGATTCTTACCGAATAGTATCATCGACCAAACCGTAATAGGATACCAAGTTAGAAAGGCATAATATTACTTCAGAGAATAAGTAATATAGAATGGCCGCAAATGAGCTAACCAACACACTGGGTTAACGATTGTCTATGCTATGCTATACTAAACAAAAGAAAAAGTTAGAGATGGAAATAATTAAAGTACTTTCGCGCAATGAAGCTCCAGAAAAAAACAGCGAGCGCTTTGAACGTTTTAGCGAGCAAGTCAAATATATCAGCACGAAAGTCGATGAGATAAAAGAAAAATACGGCGTAAAAGATTCTACAATGCATTCTTTTAGTCCAGATTTACTACCTACACATGAGCTTCCAATGGTATTAAGCCAAGAGGTATTCGATGATTACCAAAGAATCTTATCGCAAACTAACAACGACGATAAAGAGCATAGTTTTATTTGGCTCGGTAAAAAAATTTTAAGAAATGGCCAGGAGCACTATTTAATCGAAAAAGCTATTGCCGTTCCTGAAGATGCTAATGATTTAAACCAATCAAAAGCTTCTAGATGGTCCAAGTTCAATATTTATAGCGATAGTTCGCTACATGACGGATATGACGTTATCGTCGACGGACATTCTCATCCCAAACAAAATACCTACTATGCAGACTTCAGCAAAATGCCACCCGCATTATTAGAGGAATTGTCACTGAAGGGGCCAGGCGAAAACTTCTCAATCGCCGACTTAAATAATTATGCAACTTTATTGAGTGTCACTCTAAAAAATATAAAAGACAAAACAATTATCGGCGCCGTTATTACTTATACTGGCGATTTGTTAAATGTTGCGTTAGATAAAGACAGCCCAACCACTCCTCCAACTACTATTCGCCAAATTGGCGCAATCGTACAAGACCAGGTATTAAATTTGCCCACAAGTAATTTTAATAAAGAGAAATCGGAACAGTTTTTTAACGCCTCGAAAATGTCATAAAAAACAAAAATATAGTATACGAAAAACGCTTCAAGCGAAGCTACTTATTAAGTGGTCGCTTGACAAGAAATATATACTGTGTCATAATAGCATTATAGCCATTGAGGCTAAATAAAAGAGAGGAGGTGAGGCGTGATGGATATAGGCACATCTCATCCTTTAGAGGGGGGCCTCGTAATGAAACTCGCAGAGTCTCATGGGTTAACATTTAGCCCCACTCAAAAAAAGGAGTTTCTAGTGGGCTGCATCATCCCAGACTTGTCGTTAGATAAGGATGCAGCTCACTTTTATAACGAACATCGAGAATCTGGCTGGAGAGCACCCGATCTCGAATTATTCCGCAACGCCGTAGAGGTAGCAGGCGGATGGACAATCGAATTACTAGGCGTCTACACCCATCTGGCTGCGGATACTCTATTCTTCAGAGAATTCGTAGCGCAGAAGTTTTCGGACGATACCATCCACTCAAAAGATGGCAATACTATCTGGAAGAACGGATCTGTCTACAAGGAGGCAGAATTATATAAAATCTATGACGGAAATAGGTCAACCCCTTGCGAAGAGCTTGAGGACCTGGTCCAGCTTATCTGGGAAGCTGAGCCGAAAGAGATAAAACTTAGCGAGCTTACGCTTGCAGAGGACTGGAGAAAACGATTCCTAAGTTTCGCCGTCCCGCGCGGAGATTATCATCTCGATCCGACCATAAGAGAAGCAGTCAGTCGGCTCAGAAAGTTCGTGTATCGAGCAGCCGAAGAGCTAGTGGCAGATGAATGGTTCATAACTACCCTCCGCCAAACCCTGGGCGCATAAGCCCAGGGTTTTTAGTAACAAAGAACATATAAAAAGGCTCTTGAGGGTGTTTTTCGTGGCTGGGGCAAAATCAAGGAGATATTAACAACTCATCAGGAAGACATCCGTCAAATACTTTATAATTTTAATCCCAAAGAATAACTGTCGTCATTACTTAGAAAACTCGAAACTTTGGGCAACGAGTCCAAATAATTGCTCATCCGACAGAGTGTCGTCCAAGACGATAGTAATCCAATTTCTCTTATTCATATGCCAAGCTGGAAAAATACCCGAGACGTTTCCAGCAATTTCCGGAGCTTCGCCTTTATTGAAGCGAATATTAACTATTTCAATAATCTTATCACTATCGATTCCGATTTTGCTAGCAGAAACGCTATTAACAACACCGTACCATTTACGGTTACCTAGATTGCGAAGAACCGAAGTATTTGGAAATTTTGCCCATAAAAATTCCGGATCCGTACCGTAATTAACCTTTACAAAATCAAGCAGGCGCAGAGTTTGAGGATTCTGATAGCCCATGCTTATATTATACTTTAATAACACTAGAACAAAAAAGAGCCCCCTGAAGGCTTTTATTGTGCGTACTCAGACAAGAATATGTCCTCTGAATCCGCGCACAGAATAATAAGAATCCGCGCCGTTGTGAAAAGTGAACACGGTATCATAGCGCCGTTCGCAGAACAGCGCGCCGCCCTTACTGCGGATATCATCCGGCGTAGCGATCCAGCTCGATGTTTTCAGATCAAACGAGCCGAGACTTTGCAGTCTTCGATAGAGCTCCTCCGTCATCAACGAAACGCCGATCTCTTTCGCTTTCCGTTCTGCGCTGCTTGACGGCGGGTTTTTGGCGCGTCCCTGCAAAGCCTTTTCGTCATAGCACAGGCTTCTGCGCCCGGATGGGGACTCCTTTGCGCAGTCGCAGAAAATAAGCTTTCCCGTTTTTTCGTCATAGCCGATAGTATCCGGCTCACCGCCGCTTTCCTCCATCTTTTGCAAAACCGCGATAGCATCGGGAAACACGCGCAGCCTTTGTTCAACCTCCAACCATTCCAAATCCGGATGAAGCCCCTTGTGTTCTGAAAATCTCGCTTTCAATAATTCCAACATCATGCTCACCGCTATTATCTCCTTTCGGGAATTTTTTATACTTTTAATTCATCTACGGCAAAGAGCATACAAACATCACCAGTACTAGCCTTAGTCCAATAATGTTTGTCATCAATATATCCATCGGCCTTTTTCTTTGCATCTTCTTTGTAAGAAAATACTTTAACTGCACGAAAAGATGCTTGGCTATATGGAAATCCGTCATCAAATTCAAAGTCATACGGCATTTCAAGCTCTTCATAGCCACCTAGATAATCTGCGGCAAGAAGAACGTATTTTGCACCATCCTTATCGGAAAAGATGTAAATCATGGAGTCTGGGGTTATTTGCTTTGTGCCATCATAAAGAACTCCTTCAATGCCATAGGAATTGAGAATCTCAGCCAATTCTTCTTGTTCGATTTTATTCATCATATCTATTATGATACCATTTTGACAATGAAAAGATCAGCCGAAAGCGACTGGTCTTAATAAAAATTTAAGCAACAAGAAATAATAGGTCTAACCTATTGCGATTATGCTTGGCTGGGCAAAATTAACCAAGCATTAACAATCTATCAGGAAGATATACGACAAAGACTAAGTAGCTTCAATACCGAAGAATAGTTGGCGCCTAATGATATAATTGTTATAAAGGATAACTTATGGCTTTCGATTTTAAAAAGGAATATAAAGAATACTATTTACCGAAGAATAAACCGAGTATTGTTGATGTTCCGAAGATGAATTACGTCGCCGTTAGAGGTAAAGGAAATCCTAATGAAGAAAATGGCGATTACCAAAATACGCTTGGGTTACTTTACGGAGTCGCCTATACGATAAAGATGAGTTATAAAGGCGATCATAAAATAGACGGGTTCTTTGAATACGTTGTCCCACCACTTGAGGGCTTTTGGTGGCAAGATGGCAAAGATGGTATAGATTACGATCATAAAGAAGCCCTAAATTTCATCTCCATTATCCGTTTACCAGACTTTGTGACGAAAGCTGATTTTGGCTGGGCAATAGAAGAAGCCACCAAAAAGAAGAAGCAAGACTTCTCTAGGGTGGAATTTTTAACCTATGACGAGGGTTTGTGTGTTCAATGTATGCATATCGGAAGTTACGATGACGAACCGGCTACTGTTGAGCTAATGCACAAATTCGCCGAAGATAACGGCTACAAGCTAGCTATAACTAATACTAGATACCATCATGAGATTTATCTAAGCGATCCCAGAAAATGCGACGTAAGTAAACTTAAGACCGTAATAAGGCACCCAATTAAAAAGGCATAATATGGCAAGCACCAAAGAATATCGCGATTTTATCTTAGAACAACTGTCGGAAACGCCGAACATTACTTGCCGGCAGATGATGGGCGAATTCTTGCTATATTCCAACAACGTCTGATTTGGCGGCATTTATGATGATCGTTTGTTAGTAAAAATTGTTCCAGAAAACGAACAATATAAAATGACTGAAGAAATCCCATACGACGGCGCAAAGCCAATGTATTTCGTGGAAGATATTGATAATAAAGAAGAACTAGTAGAGATAGTTAAGAATACGATAGAAGGACTATTGAAGAAAAAATAAGAGCCCTTGAGGGCTTTTATTGTGCTTATGTTTGGCTGGACCGGCAGGATATAAACAATGCGCCGTCGTTTTCTGACGAAAACCGGGCATTGGGCGAACCTGGCTCGAATCCTGCATCGCCTACGGCGAGCAATGAAACAAAAATAGACCCTACGGGTCTTTTCCTGTTTCATTGTGGCTGGACCGGCAGGATTCGAACCTGCGAATGCTGGGACCAAAACCCAGTGCCTTACCGCTTGGCGACGGTCCAATCTCTGATAATTTTAGCACGAAATATAAAGGCTGTCGAGATGCGCTCGCGAATCAAGAGTGAGCTTTTTATTGTTATCGCCCAATGACACTAACCCGCCAACATGCTAATATAATTATATATGACTAAAGCGCTAATTAGCACTCACGGGCTACGCAAAACTTACGGAAAACGCAATAATAAGTTTGACGCACTTCGTGGTATTACAATTGATATCAACAAAGGAGAAACAGTTGCTATTGTTGGCAAGTCTGGATCCGGCAAGTCTACATTAATGCACTTGTTAGCATTATTAGATAAGCCTACTAAAGGTGAAATTACTCTAGATTCACAACCTACCGCCAAGCTTAAAGCTCGCCGCCTAAATGCAATTCGCAATAAAGAATTTGGCTTTGTTTTCCAAAGCTTCTTCATGAACTCCAATGACACAGTATTGAATAATGTCATCTTGCCGCTCAAAATTGCAGGCGTAAGCAGTCGCGAACGTCGCCGTCGCGCCATCGCAGCCCTCAAGACAGTAGAACTCGACGATAAACGCAATAATAAAGCGAACAATCTCTCTGGCGGCCAAAAACAACGCGTCTGCATCGCACGCGCCATCGTAAACGACCCCAAAGTTATCTTCGCCGACGAGCCAACTGGCAACCTCGATTCTGCTACTGGCGAAAAAATCATCAGTTTACTATTTCGTCTCAATCGTGAAAAAGGTATCACCCTCATCATTGTTACACATGATCTAGAATTAGCCAACAAATGTGAACGCCAAATCAATATTAAAGACGGCCATATCGTCTCCGATTCTACTACAGACACCGAACTTAGCGACAATGTCGATGACGATACCGACAATTGGGAAGACGAAGAAGCCGACACGCAAAAGTTCGCAGGCGATAATAACATCGACGGCATGCTCGATCATCAACCGCACATTACCCATATCGACATCGACAAAGAGGAGGAAGAATAGAATAATGAAACTCTTAGATATTATCCATGACGCAAATCTCAATCTTCTCCGCAATAAGCTACGTAGCTTTCTTACTATTCTAGCTATTTTTATCGGCTCATTCTCAATCATTTCAACTTCTGCAATCCAAGCCGGAGTCAACAACTTCATTGATAGCCAAGTCGAAAGCTACGGTGGCGACGGTTATCTCGCTATTGTGTCGAAAGATTCTTTCGATGCGCTCGAAGGCCTCCAAGGTACAATAGGTAGCAATAGCAAAGAGCCCATTGAGTATAATCCAGACAAAATCCAAGACGGCATGACGCCAATTACAAAAGAGAAGATTGAAGAACTAAAAAAAATCGACGGCATTGATGCCGACAGTATTGTTGAGCAAAAGACCCTCAGTATTTCCTATGTAGCAAGTAAAAAAACGGACAAAAAATACCTCATTGGCGCCGAAGCGCTACCTCCAGGGAACGTCAAAGTCGATACGGTTACTGGCGAAGGGCTCAATCTAAAAGCCGACGAATATCAAATATTACTCGAAAGTAAATATGTCGACGCGCTCGGATATACAAACGAGAATATTATCAATGAGAAAATTCAACTTGTCGTAGTAGATCAATTCAAGAAGACCGAAAAAAAGTTTGACGCAAAAGTTGTTGGCGTCATTGCGCCAGGTGTCGTTTCAATGGGCTACTCCTATACAAACAATAAATTAGCCGACGATATTTACGACGAAAACATCAAATATTATCCACCAGAATATAAAGATATGACAGTCGCCGTAGCGGCAAATTATGATTCGGAAAAATACTCCGCACAAGAAATCAAAGACAAGCTTGACGACATCGGTTTATCCGCCATGACAATCGACGATATTATTGGCACAATCAAGACTTTCTTCGACGTTATTTTAACCGTTTTCAAAATCTTTGGCCTTATCGCCTTGTTAGCAGCCGCCATTGGCATTATCAATACGCTATTTATGTCAGTCCAGGAGCGTACGCGCGAAATTGGCCTCGATAAGGCCCTCGGAATGTCATCAATGCGAGTGTTCTTTAACTTTAGCATAGAGGCAATCTCGCTTGGCTTTTGGGGATCAGTCTTCGGCATTACCGTCTCCATGCTACTGGGCAATCTCGCAAATAATATTTTTCATGCCGAAGGCGGCTTCCTCGAGAGCTTTCCAACCTTCAACCTTGCGACCTATACTATAAAAGACATCATCGCCGTCACGGCATTAATCATGTTTATCTCATTCTTAGCTGGCACCCTACCAGCTCGTCGCGCCGCAAGTAAAAACCCCATCGACGCCCTACGCTACGAATAGTCATTAGGTAGCACAATTCACGACTCAGCCACGAGTAGAGGAGTCGTCTAAAACAGAGACTACCAATAAAGTGTTGGAATAAAACACTAATGCAGAGTGAGCTTCGGGTCTTCTACGATTCACGGTATAATGAAGGGTATAAGTATGATAAAATACAAGCATGAGCAAAAAGACAAGAAGCAAAACTAAAAAACAAAAATCGAACTATAACTATGTTACGATTTGCGCGATCGTTGCGCTTGTCTGTGATTTGCTTCTGTTTTTCGCATTATCACAGCGCTTCCATTTGGTGTTCTTCACGCTCTGGGCTATTCCGTTTTTGAATGTTCTGAACTTCTTTCTTGGCAAACAGATTTCGCAAGCCAAAAAGCTTAATCCAGCCGTTCTTATTATTCTGCTGGTTGTTGCGCAAATTTTACTCGCAGTGGCCGGAATGATTATCAATATTTGCATCAATCATGGGCTAAATCTCTGCACCACTCAAAATAATTGCATCATTAGCAACTATCCTTTCGATTTTCTTCTGTTGGTTGTTTTTATGGCGCAATTTAATATGATCGGTCTTTACATAGGGGTAGTGGTAGAGGGTTTAGCAAAGAGATATCTATCCTAAATCCAATATAGCCAAAAACAGGGGTTATGCTTGACTATATGCGAATTATGTGATATAATGATAGAATCTCACACCGAACACATAGCAGAGGAGGAAAGCTATGAAAAAGAACGTAAGAGTGGCGGCAATCGCTGCTGTAATCACGAAACTCGTAAAATATGCACTCGGACACGCAGAGATCGATATTTATCTCGGTCCGGAGGCGGTCAGACTCAGCATTTCGTTCGGGAGGCCGCCAATCCCGCTCGGCGGCGATTGCTGCGAGAAATAACCCAAAAGGGTCGCACGCGTTGCGGCCTTTTTCTTGTCCTTCTTTATATTATATTACTGATATAATACTCTCAATGAGTGCAAAGATTGAACGACTCGTCCCAGGCGGACAAGGTATTGCTACATTAGAAAATGGCAAGAAAGCCTTTCTCTGGAATGCATTACCAGGCGAAGAAGTCGAATTTGAAATCACAAGACAAAAGCGTAATTTCTGCGAAGGAATAGCAACTAAAATCATTGGCGCTTCGCCACTTCGCATCGAGCTAAAAGATACCTGCTATTTAGCCACTAGCCCTTGGCAAATTATCAATTATGCCGAAGAACTCAGACAGAAACAGCTCATCGTCAAAGAATGCTATCGTCAACAACATATCAACATTGAAGTCTTACCAACTATTACCGACTACAAAGACTTCTATTATCGCAATAAAATGGAATATTCGCTTTACTGGAGCAATGACGACAATCAAATTCATCTCGCATTTCATACTCGCGGCACACACCGTAAGGCGCCAATCCAACAAAGCTCGATTGAACGTCTAGAAATCTTTACAGAAGCCACAAAGATTGTCGCCGACCTAAATGCGCGCCACGCCGAGGCGCGCACGTATCAATCACTCCTTGTACGCTGCGACCAGCAAGGAAAAGTATCATCGGCATTATTCGAGAATCATCAACCACACCCAATCATGAATCTACTCGAAGATTCCATATGCGGCTATAAGTATTCGTACTCACCAAACGGTTTTTTCCAAATTAATCTACCAGTTTACGAATTAGTCCTAGAGGAGATATCAAAGCACATTACGACAAATAAAGTACTCGACCTCTATGCTGGGGTCGGCAGTATCGGCCTAAGCGTTGCTCGCGACAAGGATCTTACACTTGTCGAAATAAATGGCGCCGCCTTCGCCGAAATGCGGGCTAACGCCAAAGGCACAAACGCAAATTGTATCCTTGCCAAATCCGAAGACGTTATAGAGTATATTACACCCGACTGCACTACCATCCTCGACCCGCCACGCGCCGGCTGCGACCAAAAGCTAATTGATAAATTGAACGAAACGCAACCAGAAACTATCATCTATTTAAGCTGCAACCCAATTACACAAGCTCGCGATATAGCCCTATTACAAAACTACTATATTCAAAAAATTCAACCATACAATTTCTTTCCGCGTACGCCCCATATCGAAAATCTTGTAATTCTTAAAAGAACTTAATTATATCTTTTATGCTAGAATAATCATATGATTATCACTATCCTCGGAGCTGGCGCTTTCGGCAGCGCACTTGGCAAAATATTGACCGACAACCATCACGAAGTAAAATATTACGACCCCTATCTGTATCCAGAAATAAACCTCGAACAAGCCACCTACCAAGCGAATGCAATCATCATTGCAATTCCATCCGCAAATTTACCAGACTTTTTAAAGGATTACCCTGAACGACTACGAAAGCTGCCAACCATTCTGGCAACCAAAGGCTTAAGCGACCCATCTATCTTTAATAATTTTCCGCATTTTTCCATCATTTCTGGCCCAGGTTTCGCGCAAGAAATAATTCAAGATAAGCCAGCCACATTTACAGCCTCGGCGCCATTCGCAATTGGCCTTTTAAAGAATGACCAAATTAGTATCGAACTGCAAGGCGATCTACTCGGTATTCTCCTATGCGGCTCGCTAAAAAACATCTACGCAATCGGCGCCGGGTACCACGGTGACTCAAAAAATGACTCTGCCATTTTTATCCAACATGCACACGCCGAGATGAAAAAATATCTTGAAGACCATGGCGCAAAATCCGATACCGCCGAGCTCGCCTGCGGTATCGGCGATTTAATCCTCACCTGCACAAACGAAAGCTCTCGCAATTACACCTGCGGCGTTCGTCTCCGCGAAGGAAAAAGCACCACAGAAATAATCAATGAGCTAAAAACCGTCGAGGGTCTTTATGCGCTTCAACGAGTCGACCGCAAAGGCTATATTATTCTAGAAGAAATTTATGACCTAGTTGGTCAAGTAGACTAGTGAAGACTTTTTATAAAATCTATTGTAATATTCTTGTTTTGGAGTTTTGCCCTTCGTACGCTTGCGCCCGCTATCGCTAACACACTATCTGCCATCTTAGTTTGAACCTTTTCAACTAGCTTTCTCAAATAGCCTTCTTCTGCTTCAGAAATTGCCGACTCACCCAACGCCAACAACGCATTAAACACTATTTGACCGCTATCTTCATCCTCGTTTTTTACTCGTTTGAAAAAGTTCTCAAAATCAGCAATGTGATTCAAGATATACTCATAAAACTTCTTGGCATCATCCTTATTTCGCACTTTTAGCAAGAGCTGCTCCATTACGTATTTTTTACTATCTTTTGATTCAAAAAGCGAATATTGCGCATTTAATAAGCTCTCTAGTATCTCAATACTAGAAATAACGTCGTTATAAATCGCCGCATAGCACCAATTATTGTCATCGCTATGGTTGCCAATATAATTGGATAAACTATGATCATTCTGCTTCGCAAAGCTCAAAGCGTACCGTTTCTTGTCGATGGCGTCCTTAATATCAACTTCATCGCGCGCAATTGGCTCACGCAAATATTTACATAGCTTACGATCAACTAATGACAGATTTCGAATATTTGTAAGCCAACTAGTGCTTTCCTCAAAGACTCTCGCCTGCGCTTCATTATTAAAAGACAACTCTTTTCGATGCATAATCGGCCAAACATCGCCAATTCGTGACCAATAAATATCATAAATTAATCTCTCAATCTCTATCTGTAAATCCTTATCTTCTATAGACGTTAATTTCCAAAATTCGTTTAATACATCACTAGCAATCCAAAACAAATGATAATCATCCGCATCGTTGATTTCTATATTTTTGATTATACTAATTACCGCCGGCAAGATGTCACTATACTTTTTATAATCGGCCACCTGCATATAATTACATAAGTAGAAGGCAACAAAATCGCGATCATATTTACCAGCTATGATTTGTTTTTGGATTTCTTTGTCGGCAGCCGTAGAAAAATTTACGAGCTTTGGCTCCTTAAAGAAATCAACTGGCCTTTTAGACTCCTGAAAGCTCTTCAGGCTTACATTTATCGTTTCTAGCTGAAGATATTTCTCCCGAATATCCTCGCCTAACAATGCGTTTAATCGCGGATAAAAAGCACAAATATTCTGCGAAAGGTGCTTATATTCAAAGAAGTCATAAATGAAATGAACAATTTTAGTTAATGGAACATTATCTAACACATAATTAACCCGATATATATTTAGATTTCGCTTATAATCCAATTCAGACTCAGTCATACGTAAAAACGTATTGTGGTTTAAGTATTTAATATAATTGACGCCAGCTATCCATTCCTGCGTTGTAAAATTAAACCCCGTTCGGCAAAGGAATAACCCCAACAGCATTGAGGCAAATTCAATCTCATCTTCATCCGCAAAAAGAAAATTACTATAATTTTCCATCAGTATTTGCTTCGTATCAGTCCTATCCGCCAGCTGCGACACTACACTCTGCGCCGTAAATTCTGACATCGAAATTCCATTAATTAGCTCTAAATATTCCTTAAATAATTCCTGATCCGTAATAACATTGTTATTTGCAATACTGTCTGCATAACGAAGTTTTACAATCGCACCGTCATTAAGTGACGATAGTCCAATTTTGCCAAAGTACTCATTATGAATATGACGAAACTTTTCATTCTTAAGCAATCTCCCCACGCGCACCAGTTGCGCCACCCCATCTGAGTAATTCAGTAAGTCCTTGCTTAAACGCTCAAAAATTTCACGCCGATAGGGGCTAATCAAAAAACTAGTTTTATTATTCTGAAATACAAAACCGCCAAGATCATTGTTCGCGTCCAAAGTTGCGCCTTTATGAATCAGAATTCGATAATTGAAGCCGCTCGTATTAAAACGATAGTTACGAAATATGTCCGCATACGAAAAGCGATCCATAAAACCAATAAAACCGTAATAGAATTCTGCCGAATCAGCATAAGGTATTTCATATTCGCGCATTTTACCGTCAATTAATATATATAAATGAATTAATGCACTTTGCATTGACGAGAAGCGCGGCTCAATCATCTCCATATAAATTACCCGCCGATGATAACGCTGGAATAAATCATTATTTAAATCATTAATCTTAACCGGCAATTGCTTTACACCTTTAGTACCCGACATGTTTACATTATAGCAGTCTTGCTATAATTAGATTATGGAATTCGATCAGGCATACCAAAACCTAAACGAGCAACAGCGCGCCGCCGTAAATTATATCGACGGACCACTATTAGTAATTGCGGGGCCAGGAACAGGGAAGACGCAGTTATTGTCCATCCGCGTTGCCAATATCCTCAAACAAACCGACGTCGGTCCAGAGAATATTCTTTGTCTTACTTTTACCGAAACTGGCGCAAGCAATATGCGCAAGCGTTTGGCTGATTTTATCGGGCCAGAAGCGTACAAAGTCCAGATTCAAACCTATCACGCTTTTGGTTCATATATCCTCCAAGAGCATCGTCCAGATCTCACCGCCGCAATTGACGAATTAGAACGTTTTACAATGATTCGCCAAATTCAAGAATCGCTCGATATTACAGACATCCTACGCCCAGAATTCTATACTAGCTCTATTATTTCCGCTATTTCTGACTTAAAATCCGCCGCTCTTAGCCCAGACGATATCCGCAAAATCGTCAATCGCAACCAAATCGATTCCGCCAAAATCTATTCAGCCATCTCGGAAAATATCCAATCAACACGCGGTTTACGCTACCCAAAATCCGCCGAGGTTTATAGCCGTATTCTAGAATCAATTAAATCTTTCGTCGATGCCCCAAGTGCACCAGAATACATTGTCAATAAGATTGAACCAATTGCCAATATTTACTATCGCTCACTTGCCGAAGCTCTACTGACCGAAGAAAATTCCGACAAACCATCCGCCAAGCTCACGAGTAAATGGCGCGATAAATATTTCAAGAAAGACAAAGCCAACAACTATGTCTTTGGCGACGACATTGCAAACAAGAAGTTACTAAGCCTTGCTAACATCATGGAAAAATACAGCGCTAGCCTAAATGCCGCTGGGCTATTTGATTATGACGACATGATTCTAAACGCAATTGACCTACTTAAAAATGATGACGAAAAACGTTTCAATGCACAAGAACGTTTTCAATACATCTTACTCGACGAGTTTCAAGATACCAACGACGCACAAGCACAGCTTGTCGCCCTGCTAACCGACAATCCAAGCAATGAAGGCAAGCCAAATATTATGGCGGTCGGTGACGACGACCAAGCAATTTACGGTTTCCAGGGCGCCAACACCTCCAACTTCTTTGACTTTGATGCAAAATATCATCCAAAGCAAATCTTTTTAACCAAAAATTACCGCTCTTCTGCGCCAATCCTCAATTTTGCACATAATATTATCGAACAGGCACTAGACCGCTTTTGTAAGTCCCCCAACGTTAACATTAATAAACAAATCACTGCCGAAAATCCGCCTCCAGGTACTTCTATCGAGTTACGCGAGTTCAAAGCTTACCAGGCAGAATATTCCTTCATTGCACGCAAAATTCGTGATTTGCTAGACTCTGGGACTCCTGGAAGCAATATTGCCATCATTGCACCAAAACACAAATACTTGGTCTCTATCTTGCCTTACTTACATACCCTAGATATACCAATCTCTTATACGCGCCGCGAAAACATCCTCGAAAACGCCAAAATTAATGAGCTACTCTTATTTTGCCGTACTCTACTAGCAATTGTACAAAACCCAAAATATGCCGACTCTTATTGGTTCCAACTATTATCAATGCCTTGCTGGAAGCTAGACCCAAAGACTATTATCGAACTTATTCAGTCGGCCAAATTAGACAAAAAGAGCATCCTTGAGCATATGCTCGAAGGCGAGAATGAGCCACTAAAAGAAATCGGTGCATATATTGCTGAGTTATCCGCCAAAACCGAAACTTATTCTGCCGAGTATATTATTAACGAAGCCAGCAAAAAGCTCTTCGCCAACGAGCTAGACAATTACGAAGTATTTAGCAATCTTAATACGCTACGCGACATGCTGTCTACAAAAAAAGCGCATAGCCAAAATAAGCTCAAACTATCGACTTTTATTAACTTACTCGATGCGTATAATAACGCCGAAATGCCCATTTTAAATAAATCGCCATACCACGAGTCCGATGCTGCCGTCCAACTTCAAACCGTTCACTCTGCTAAAGGCCTCGAATACGAGCATGTTTTCTTGATTGCCGCCGATAATAAAAACTGGAGCGAAGCAAAAGGGAATACCGACCTCATTACACTGCCGCGCAACCTCGAACACGTTCGCCACACTGGCGATTCGGCCGACGAAAAAATTCGCGTATTCTTCGTCGCAATTACGCGCGCAAAAGCCAATCTCTACCTAACATATAGCTTGTCCGACTTCGCAGGGCATACCGCAGATAGGCTAAAATACCTCGATATTCGTGAAAATGAGAATCATTCCCAAGTTAGCAAAGTTACGCCAGAAGAATACGCTGAGATTATTCCATCAGACAACGATAATCTAGAACCAGAAGATATTGCCCCAGATAAATGGTTAGATAATTATATTCCAAACGACGAAACGCGAAAGAACCTCCTTAAGCCATATGTCGAGAAATACCGCCTCTCCCCAACTCATCTCAATACATTCCTCGACTTACGCTACGGCGATGGTCCAACTAGCTTCTTGCGTAGTTATATTATTGGCGAACCAGGTGACGAATCGAATAATTTTGCCCTTATTTACGGCAGCCTCATTCATGAGATTATGGACGAAATCAACAAAGAAAACATCAGCAACGAAGAAGCAATTCGACGCTTCGAAGAACGCATCAATAATACCGACACCGACGACAAAACTAAGGCCGACCTACATCAACGCGGCCAGGATGAACTAGCAAAGTTTCTCGCCGAACGCGGCGACCTAATCCGCAACACGAACGCCGAATCCGAACGCGGATTCTTTACCGAAACTATCACCCTAGACAATGCCATATTAACAGGTAAAATTGACCGAATTGAAATCGATAAAAGCAACAAGACTATCACTGTATCAGATTATAAAACTGGCAGCGCTAAGCACAAGTGGAGTACTACTGATGCTACTTTTGCCTATAAAATTCAGCTGTATTTTTACAAATTTCTAATCGAGAACTCCAAAGATTTTCGCAATTATAAAGTCACAAGCGGACGCATCGATTTTATCTCACCCGACGACGACGGAGATATTGTCTCGCTCAGTCTCAAATTCAATGAAAAAGAAAACGCCGAAATCAAGCATCTAATCCAGGTAATATTCCGTCACATAAAAGCTCTCGACCTACCAGACACCTCTATAGCACTTACGAGCAGTAATCCAACCAAAGCATTCTACGAACAACTAGTTGCAGAAGAATGAATATAATAATAAACTAAAAGCATGAGCCTAAAGAAGATTCTTTATAGCCTAATTCTCAGTATTACATTAAGCCTCTCGTTTATTGCTCCCATCGGAGCACCTGTTTATGCCGACGGTGGCCCCGAAGACGCCTGCTCAGTCGCCGGCGTTGACGATCCACTTATCTGCGGCAGGAAAGGAGAAAATGAAGAAAAAGAGCTCCAAAATACAATCAAGAACATACTCGAAACCGTTTACCTTTGGATTGGTATCGTTGCAGTTATTGTAATCGTAATCGGTGGCGTAAAATACATGACATCGACTGGCGAGGAGGAAAAAATCAGAAACGCCAAAAGTACCATCACCAATGCAATCATCGGCCTTGTTGTAACATTAGCCGCTTTCGCCATTACTGAATTCTTTATCGGTGCACTCGAGGGCCAAACTCCGAGCGGTAGTTATTCTAAAGAAAACGGGGGTGGCGGAGGTAGTGGAGGCACATCATCAGATAAAACCGTCGCAGTCAAGCATGTTCAAATCATGGGCATCTCATCTATTCGAAAGGGCGAGGAATATGGCTTCTATGTCAAAATCATTCCAGATTACGCTACTGACAAAACCGTAGTTTGGTCTAGCAGCAACCCTGCCGTCGCCACAGTTAGCGCCAACGGCCGCGTTAAAGCTATTTCTCCAGGAGAGACCACTATTACCGCAACGACAAATAATGGCGTAGTCGGCAGCAAGACTATCGTGATACCCAAGCCAATCGAAGCCACTAGTGTCATAATTACTGGAAAAATATCCTCATTAACAACTGGCAAGACTGCGCAGCTTAATGCCACTATCGTGCCTTCAAATACGGAAAACAAAAAGCTCACTTGGTCTTCTAGCAACAAAAACATCGTCTCCGTCACCGAAAAAGGCTTAATCAAAGCTATCAAAAAAGGTTCTGCCACTATTACTGTCAAAACCGCAAACAATAAAACCGACAGCGTCACAGTGAAAGTTAGCGATGCTGCTGAAGCAGTCCGCAACGACAAAGTTAAAAAATTCCAAGAAATTATCAAGTCATACGCTTGGCCAACCTACAGAGGGCGTAATCATAATTACAGCAATCCTTCCGCAGATCAAATGCCAGCCTACACTGCCGCCTATAATGCAGCTAAGAATTCATTCGTTAGCAACCACGACTGCGGCGGAAACGATTGTGGCGTCTTCGTTATCCTCACTATGCGCAATAGCGGTTGGGATCCAAACTATCCAGACGAACGCACCGATGGGCAATATCCATGGCTCAGCAATCCAAAAAATGGCTGGGAAGACGTGACGAGCAAAATTAAAAGTAATGCCGACGCAAGACCTGGCGATGTTATCATCACACGCGGTCAAGGACATGTCGTAATGTTTGTAGGCAAAATTGACGGCTTCGGCTCGCAAATCGCATCCGCATCATACTGTGGGCGTACACCGATGGCCGACCACTCAAGCGATATCATGTATTACATCAACACTCCGCATAGCACCGGCAGAAGGTATGCTGTTTTCCGCAAAAAGAATTCCTAGGCTCTTCATCCTTCATATTGCGCCTGCCAATTCGTACTATTGCAATATTCGTATAATTATTATATTATTTAAAGAGTTCTGATTAGAATGTTGTTTATTGATCATTTCTTTCATTGAAAGGAGGGGAGAATAGTGTTCCCTATGCATAATCATAATCAAAACTCAAAAAAATCATTTGGGTGCGCCTGTAAAGACGTAAAAATGTGCACGGAAATGCGCACGGAACCATGCCGGGAATGTAGCTGCCCCTGTAGTGGCTATGCTCATTCGAGTAATTGCGAATGCCCCACCTGCAGCCGTTGCGAACTCGTAGTTATTAGCCACTAAGCAGCCGCCCACCAGATCAAAGACCGCCATTCTCGTAATTAATTGCCTATACGAGATAATCATGCGGTCTTTTTTAAATATTTAATGCTATAATATTCATATCAAATCATGCTTCGGCCCCTGATTTAGATTCATAAAAATCGACGCCAATACTGCGTCACTCCCCATATATCTATTAATCGTAATCTTGTAAAGGATTTTTATGAATCAAAACTCTTCTCTAAACCAGCAAAACCTTCATCAAATTATCGATGTCGATGCAACTTTCTCGCGCGATATCTTAGGGCATTGTCGACCAATCGCTTTCCGCACCAAAACCGGCAGAGAAGTGCAAATCGCTCAAGTTGGCCTTGTTCATCCAAAATACGACGGTCTTAAAACTATTTTCGCTTTTGATATTACCGATGGTGCCACCGATTACCGCATTACGCTCGATACCAACTCACTCAACTGGTATTTAGAGTTCGAGGGGGATCATTATGAATGATATTATTTTTATCGATCTAAACTCCTGTTTTGCCACCATCGAACAGCAATCTCGCCCTATGCTACGCGGGCGCCCAGTCGCCATTACAAACCGCATCACCCCTAATGCCTGCATTATTGCCGCCAGCTATGAAGCGAAAGCTAAAGGGATCAAAGTCGGCATGCGTCGCCGCGAGGCCGAAGCTATCTGCAAGGGTATTATTTTTGCTGAAACCGAACCTAGCAAATATATTTTCGTCCACAATAAACTTAAACATATCATGCAGGATTACTCCGCCGACGTTGTTATGAAATCAATCGACGAGGGGCTGATTAATCTCGCCGCCGCGCCACCGCATATCAAAAACCGCAATCGCACCGAAATTGGCTTCGAAATAAAACACCGCCTTTGCACCGAAATTGGCGATTATATGCGTTGCAATGTCGGCATCGCTAGTAATCGTTTTCTCGCCAAACTCGCCACCGAACTCCATAAGCCAGACGGTCTCGACGAAATTACCCCCGAGAATCAACGTATAATCTTTGCTGCACTCAAACTCACCGACCTACCCGGCATCAATATTCATATGGAGCACCGCCTCAATGCAGTCAATATCTTCACGCCACTTCAATTTCTCGATGCGGACGAAGAGACCTTAGTTAAACTAGTCTGCAAGAGCATTGATGGCACCAAATGGTATAAACGCCTCCGCGGCATCGAGGTCGACGATTATCTTAGCGATATTAAAACTGTCGGTCGTCAATATGTCATGGAGAACCGCAATCTTACCCACGAAGAAGCTAAGGCGCGTATTCTTCACCTATCAGAAGACGTCGGCTATCGTCTGCGTAGCAAGAATCTTTACGCTCGCGGCGTCTACGTCTGGGCTTACGGATACGACGATGTTTTTTATCATAAATCCACCATCTTTAAGCATGCCATTGATACCGACCAAGATATCTGCCACGCCGCTAGTAAACTATTCGAGCAGCTGCCTACCCATGTCCGTATTATCGGTATTACGTTGTATAAACTTCAGCGTGAGCCTAATCAGCAGCTCACTCTTTACCAAGACCAAATCGATCGCGCTGAACATATTTGCGCCGCCATTGATCAGATTAATCACCGTTTTGGCGCTCGCAAAATCCATTCCGCCGCATCATGTGGCACCGAGCATATTAAGGCCAAAATCCCATTTTGCTCTACGCGCTATCTCGGCTAATATTCTAAAGATAAGCACCTTCAATAGTATATAATTAAGACATGAAGAAAATGCGCGTACAAACAGTCGAAAAGATAATCTCAGCTATCATCTATTCGTTAATTGTTATTTTCTTTACTGTTGAAATTCTCGCCAAGCCAATTACAGGCGAAGACGCCTACCAGGCGCAATGTATTGCCGATACAAGTATTACTGGCAGCTATGAGGAATGTATTTCTAATAGTCTTTCTAGCATTCCGCGCTTCGGCCAGTTATTACACACAATGATTATCTCGACATTCTATTCTATGCCGAATCTAGGACCAGAGACCATCTACCGCCTCTTCGATGTTATTATGTGCTGCGCAATTATCTACCTCATCATTAAGCTAGCCAATGGGCACAGCCCTCAGCTCAGCTATCGAGATGCGCTAACCGCTGCTCTTATTGTAATAGCAATATTATTTTCAAATGCCGCACAGATATTCTTTAGTGGTTTTGCGAGCATTCATAATTATGTACTAGGTGTTCTATTTACTCTATTATTTATCTATCAGTGGTTTTATAAAAACCAAATTATCGCAAAGACAAATCATCCAGGTCTTTACTATGCATTATTTATAATTTGCGGCTTCATCTTTAGTTCCACCCTTGAAATTAACTCAATTATATTCTTTATCTTGCTAGTTGCAGGAATAATCGTCGCCAAAATCCGCAAACATACATTTAAAGAAATCAGACATTATTTAATGGAACACATTTCCTCAATCATCGGCGCCTTAGCTGGATTCATCTTTGTATATTTAATCGGCGGCGGCATGCGTGCTATTATTAATCGTTCCGGCAATTACCAATCAAAGCTCAAAATCAACCAACTTTGGCACAATCCAAGTGTAGCTACCCCCGAGTTCTTCCATAATACAGTCGCAAATTTCTCAAGTTTCTTGCCGTACATCTTCTTAGCCGCTATTGCACTCATGGTGCTCTATCGCAGCCATAAACGCGATGCGCGTAAGCAAATATTTGCCACGTCAATAATTTATGCCACACTATATATCGCCGCCTGTTTCTCGTTCGAGTCCGTTAAATGGCATATCACCGCCAGCGCCTTTTATGTCTTATTGGTGCCAATTACTTTTCTAATATCTGAGCTAGTTACGCAAATTGGGCACAAGCCACAAGCCTTCTGCTCTATAATTGCCGTTCTATTACTGATTGCCTTCAATTTTGATAATGCTCTTTTTCGCATTGACGCTAATACTAAAACCGCAAAAGTACTCGAACGCACCACTAAATTAAATTGCCTCGACCGAAGCTATATTAGCAAACAAGGAATCCCCACCCATTCACCCATCTTCAACTTCTATCACAACGAGAACGCATTCATGAATATTAACCAAATATGGTATGGTGGATCCTTTCTAATTGATGGATACGATCACTATATTATTGCTGACTCTTGCTATTTACCAGGAGAAGAAACAACTGAGGGTAACTAATGGACGAGCGCGAAAATATCACTATTATTGACGGAAAGAGCGTGTTTTATCGTGGCTATTATGCTATGGGTCATCTTTCGCTCCCAGACGGCACACCAACTGGTGGAGTATACGGCTTCGCCAGTATGCTCATTGAAATTATCGAGAAACTCCAGCCAGAATATATCGCTGTCGCTTGGGATAAATCAAAGACTAATATCCGCAGCCGCCGCGCTATCTATGCCGACTACAAGGCCAACCGCAAGCCAGCTCCGCCAGATTTTTATGCTCAAATTCCATACCTCATGGAATTACTAGAATCCTTTCATATTCCGCTATACGAG
Organism: uncultured Candidatus Saccharibacteria bacterium; assembly: GCA_947303945.1. GTDB lineage: Bacteria > Patescibacteriota > Saccharimonadia > Saccharimonadales > Saccharimonadaceae > UBA2834. Next base: position 25,476 of record CAMYZS010000015.1, read on the forward strand.
TTCGACGACTATGAAGCCGACGATATTATCGGAACGCTCGCACGCAAAGCACAAACAGCCGGTCTACGCGTCGAGATTATTTCTGGCGACCTCGATATGTTGCAAATTGTTGATGACCACATCAAGATGTATCAACTTAAGCGCGGCTTTTCCGACGTAGCCGAATTCAATATTCCAGATATCGAAGCAAAATACAACCTCCGCAAAGACCAATTCCTCGACTTAAAAGCCATTAAAGGCGACTCGTCCGACAATATTCCAGGCATCCCCGGTATTGGCGAAAAAGGCGCGATTAAGCTACTCCAAGAATATGACACGCTCGAAAATCTTTATAGCCACGCCGACGATATTCCTGGAGCCATCGGCGAAAAATTGCGTCAAGGCAAAGAGCTCGCTTTCATTAGTAAAAAACTTGCACAAATCCAATTCGACGCGCCACTCGACTTTGATCCACAAGCTACTAGGCTAGCCGACTTTAGCCCCGAAAAAGTCGTTTCCGGACTACGCAAGCTGCAATTCAACTCTTTAATTCGTAAGTTCGTTAAACTTTTCCCAGATACAAAACTCGATACCGCCATTGTAGAAAACGCGACGCCAACTAAAACCTCTGTTGTAAAAAAATCTGCGCCAAAGCCAGGCCAAATTCCGACCGATATTTTGCCGCCACCAGCCAACATTATCGTAACTATCCCCGAAAAGCTCTATATTTCGCGCAATATTAAATCCGACATGCACGATAATCCCACACTTGCTGCCGACATCTTGGCGGGCCGCCCATTTTGGGATCTCGGGCAAGTAGATTTTCTATTAAACCCGCTTGCGCGCAAAACGGACCAAATGAGTCTAATTAATCTTAATAATACCCAAGATGACTATATCGCACAGCGCAAACAACTTGCCGCCATACCCAAGCTCGAACGGATTGCTACCGATTTCGACATGCCACTAATCCCAGTATTATACAAAATGGAAACCGAAGGTGTCGCTATTGCACCAGAGCGCTTCAATGCCTTACGGAAAGAATTCTCGGCTGAAATTAGCGAGCTCGAAGAAAAAATCTACGCGTTGTCTGGCAAAAGCTTCAATATCAACTCTCCAATTCAGCTCTCCGAAGTATTGTTTACTAACCTTGGATTACCAACGCAGGGCATTAAAAAGACTCAACGCGCTTATTCAACTGGTGCCAAGGAGCTCGATAAGCTTCATGACCAGCACGAAATCATCCCCCTAATCGAACGCTATCGTGAAGTTGGAAAATTGCTTAGCACATACATTAATCCACTTCCTACCCTTGCCGACGAAAAACATCGCATCCATACAACTTATACTCAAGACGTAACCGCCACTGGTCGTCTCTCGAGCGTTAATCCAAACCTTCAAAATATCCCAGTCCGTAGCGAGGACGGCAAACGCATCCGCAATTGCTTCGTCGCCGCACAGAATAAAGTATTTGTCTCAGCCGATTACGCTCAATTCGAACTCCGCTTAGCGGCAGCACTATCTGACGATCAGAAGCTCATTAATGACTTCAATTCCGGGCTCGATATTCACACCAAAACCGCCGCCGATGCTTTCCACATTTCAATGGAGCAGGTCACTAAAGCTCAACGTCGCGCCGCCAAAGTTATCAACTTCGGCGTACTATACGGCATGAGTCCAAAAGGATTATCCGACGCTACTGGTATGAGTTTCTACGAAGCAAAGCAGTTTATCGAGAGTTATTTTCAACTCCGTGCACCGATGCGCAAGTATTTAAATGATACGCTCGATTTCGGCCGCACGCATGGCTACGTTGAGACCATGTTTGGTCGCCGCCGCCCAACCCCAGACCTAGGCGCGCCCAACCACCTTGTTCGTGCCGCCGCCGAACGCGCCGCTAGCAATATGCCAATCCAGGGCACCGAAGCTGATCTTATGAAAAAAGCCATGATTGCAGTTGACGCCAAGTTGCCAAAAGGCGCCAAGTTAATCCTCCAGGTTCACGATTCGATGATTATCGAATGCGACAAGGCGCAGACTGAAGCAATCTCTAAGCTTCTCCGAGAATGCATGGAGGAAGTTGCGCCCGAATTGCCAGTCAAGTTAGCCGTCGACGTCACAATTGGTCATGATTGGGGCGAGCTGTAGCTAAGCTACAGTCTGCCTGCCCTTAGAGGGGTCAGCACCTTTGCAACATTTGCATAGGAGTCATTCTTAAAGTTGT
>CAMYZS010000016.1 GCA_947303945.1 uncultured Candidatus Saccharibacteria bacterium
ATTGGTCCCGTCGTCTAGTGGTCTAGGACGTCTGGTTCTCATCCAGAAAATCGAGGGTTCGACTCCCTCCGGGATCACCATGATGAAAAAGATGCCTCAGAAGGGTATTTTTTTTGTTTTCTTCGTAAGTGGCGGCTCAGAGATACCATAGAATAGTTTATTTATTATGTTGCTGTCTTTTGTCAGGGATAAAAACAAAAAACTTGCTTAGCAGATAGTTCGAGACGAGAATGATAAATTGTGCAATGATTTTCATGATTTTATCGTCGAAATGTAGGATTGTAACGAAGAGAAGCATGATGCTAATTTCGAGCAATAAGGTGCCGAGTCTCGATGCGTAGAATGAGCTAGCTTCTTTGAGCTTGGCTTGATTTTTGCTACGGAAGACGTATCTTCGGTTTGTAAAATAGGCGAATGTGACTGATATGACCCAGGATATGATGTTCGCGATTTGGAGTTGTATGGGGTCATTTGGATTGAGGAGTGAGAAGGTTAGCAGGCAATAACTAGCAAGACTAACGATTGTAGTGAGGGCGCCGACAATAATATAAGCGATGATCTCGCGATATTTAGCGCATAGTTTTAAGAATTTATTATTTACTTTCTTCATAAGTATTTCTTTGAATTGCGTGAAGTCGGTACGCCTTGTTGTTATCTATTTTTCATTTTGAGTTCTATTGTGTCTGGTATGCCATAGAAGTCGCGGAAATAGTTTTCGTGTAGTTGATTAGCTGGTGTTGAGAAGTGCGTATATTTAATGAATGGGAAATCTTTAATTACTATTTCTGATTGGTTGTTCTCGATAGCCTTATTGATAGTGTTGATTCTCTCTATGTCGGCAATGTGGATACTTCCATAAATGGTGAAGTAAAATCCATACGTACTGATTAGTATTAGTATATAAGCGGCCGAGGCTATTCTGTGAAGTTTGACATTGAGTTCTTTTTTAAGAATGGCTTTGTTTAGCTTAGTTAACGTACTTTCCATAAGAAGGCAGCATAATAGAGTAAAAAGGACGTAGCTAACAACGAAACAGCGTGGCCCGATTGGATTTACGAAGAATAGTGGTGCCAAAATAATTAAAATGCTGAATGTTGCAAAAATGATACTTAAGGCTTCTTTGTTCAAGCGATGTTTAATTGCGATATGGGCTATCAATATCAGGAAGGCGATGGCGCCAAATAGTGCAAAGATTACTTCTGCAGTCAAAAAACTCTTTGGAAAATCACCTATTTTCAGGAAGTGCGCAGCTACAGAATAGCAAATGAAGAGTCCAAATATTGTTGTAGTGATAATTTGAACTTTGTTTTTTATGGTTCGTTTTAAAAATGGTGTGATTAAGGAGATGAGAAGGCAGATATTGATTGCGAAGTTGTTAATAAAGCCATGCCGGATGATTGTGTAGCCGTTTGTTTTAAGTTGTTCGAGTCTTCCCTGTTTTGCTACGCTACGATATTGGTCGCTAGATTGAATAATTTTGCTGTAGGCTGGGTTTGTAAACATGAGGATGGCGCCTCCCGCTGATCCGGCTAAAATAGCCCACAGCGCCATGTCGACATGTTTATATTTGACTTTCGAGAATACTATGAGTGTTGCGGAGGCGAGTACAAGATAAATTGTTACGTATTCTAGAATCATTGATCCTAATAAGCCGAGCAAGAAGAATGCGAACAATGATAAAGGCGTGTTTGATACTTTTTCTTGACGGAGGATTTTTATGGCGCGAACAGAAAAAATCATCACCACTAACGAAGATGTTCCGTAATTGGCGAAGGCGGATATCCAAGATATACCTTCACTAAAAACTGTGGCGGGCATGAGCATGAAGAGTAGTAAAGATAACCAAAAAGCCCACTTTCTTTTGATTACCTTTTCTATACATACGGAAATACCCACGATCACTCCGGACATGTATAGTGTTTTTAGAAAAACGGAACGCATAATTGCGAGCGAAATCAGGTAGCCGAAATAGCGCCCGCCGTAACCACTAAAATGTGCAGATAATAAATCGAGGCCTTTTTGACTTCCCCAACCCCAATCGTCGTGTGTGTACGGGAAGAGGTAACATAAAATAGCAAGTAGCGCAAAAGCGGCAATATAGCGGTTAGCTATGGTGTGCAGGATGTGACTTTTCTTAATATTCATTGTCGATAGCTTTAGTCTATTTGAATTTGAAAATTCCTTTAATTGTTTTTGATATGGTGCTAGAAATAGCGTTCGTGACGCCGCGCTGGATACCGGTAGTGACAACTTTTTCGGCTTTGCCGCTAAGGCTGTTGGCTTTTTTCTTTTCGGCAAGTCTTTCTTGCTCGCGTTTGAGTGCAGCGGCTTGTTTTTCCTCTAAGGTCTTGGCGCGTTCTTCGGCTTTTGCTTGCTTTTCGGCCTCTTTTGCTTCTTTTTCGGCACGTTTCTCGTCTTCGATGCGTTTACGTTCGGCTTCCTCGGCGGTGGCTTTTTCTTCGTTATGTTTTGATATCTTTTCGTGTGCGGTTTCGTTATCGATAGCTTCGTCGTATTTGCCGCACAGGCTGCTATTGTTGATAATCTTAGTTCGAGTCATATCGTCGATGGCGCCCATGGAACTTTGTGGTGGCAAAATAGTAACACATTCAACAACGGTTGGTGTACCTTTTTCGTCTTGGAAGGAAACAAGCGCTTCGCCGGTGCCGAGCTCAGAAATGGCTTTTTCGGTGTCGAACTCTTTATTTGCGCGGAAGGCGCTAGCGGCAGCTTTGACAACTTTTAACTCGCTTGGCGTATAGGCGCGGAGTGAGTGTTGGACGCGGTTGCCGAGTTGCGCTAGAATATCGTCCGGAATGTCGGTTGGCTTTTGGGAAATGAAGTAAAGGCCGATCCCGCGAGAGCGAATGAGCTTTACGACCTGGATGATGCGTTTGAGTCGATAGCTTGGCATGCCATTAAATAAAAGATGTGCCTCATCGAAAAAGAAGACCATTTTTGGTTTATCGAGATCGCCGACTTCTGGCGAGTTTGTAAATAATGTATTTAATAGCCAAAGCAAGAACGAAGCATAGAGGTCTGGGCTCTGAAAGAGTTCGACGGCGTGCAAAATATTAATTATGCCGCGACCGTCAGTATCGTTGGCGAAGAAATCTTTAATATCGAGTGCGGGTTCACCGAAGAATTTATCTGCACCCTGTTTCTCTAGGGCTAAAAGACTGCGCTGAATCACGCCGACGCTTTGGGTGGTAATATTGCCGTATTTTGTGATGTACTTATCTTTGTTTTCGGCAACATATTGAAGGGTGGAGCGCAGGTCTGCGAGATTAATTAATTGGAGACCTTCGTCTTTAGCGACTTCAAAGACAATATCAAGATTGCCCTCTTGAGCTTCGGATAAGCCAAGCATCATCGAGAGAATGTCTGGGCCGACAGACTCAATCGTGGCACGAATTGGGTGACCGTTTTCGCCGTAAAGATCCCAAAAGCGAACTGGGAATTTCTTACATTCAAAACCGTATTTTTCGAGTTCAAGCTTATTGATGCGTTTTTGGACGTTCTCGTTCAGTTCGCCTTCGATGGCGGTGCCAGCAAGGTCGCCTTTAACGTCGGCGAGAAATACTGGCACGCCGGCGTCGGAAAAGCTCTCTGCTATGACTTTGAGAGTAATAGTTTTGCCGGAGCCGCTTGCGCCAGTGATGAGGCCGTGACGATTGGCCATCTTTAAGAGGATTGATAACTCTTTGTTGCCGGATTTACCGACGAGGATTTGATTATTAGTATACATAATTAATCTCGCTTAACTGATTATATTGTAGCAGAGTTAGAAAAGATGTTAGAAGAATAAAATACCCCCTCCTTGAGGGGGTATTCTTAGAACCTTTGTCCTTCGAGCCGTTCGTTGGTTGCTTGTTCGTTATTGACTCTGGTGGCTTCTTGGGCGGCTTTTGCTTTTTCTTCACGTTGTTGTCTGAGTGTATCGATAGTATTGGCGTTAATTTGGCCCGGCGCGATTCCTTCGGCGGTCTGAGGGGTGCTTGAAAATGGACTTTCAGAGGTACTATTTAGCTGAGGATTTGGGTCTTGGCTCGGATTGTCGCTAGAATCGAGTAGATTAGCTTCTGGATTGGAGGTTTCTTCTGGTTCCTCGACGTTTTCCGACTTTTCTTCAATGGCAGTAGAGAGCAAGTTTTCGCTTTCTGTGATTTGTTGCTCAATGTCTTCAACGCCAGTCATAATATTTGCGGCGGTATGCGGATCTTGCACCAAGGATCCACTTTGCTCGAGACTAGCTTCAAGATCACGTGTGCGCTCGATAGCTTTTTGGGCTTCAGCGATAGTGTTGGTGGCGTTTGGTGCTTGATTGACTGTTTCGACAGCTGCCGCTTCGGTTGCGACTTTCATAGCAGCTGCGCTAGTCATAGTCTCGACGAGAAGATTATTACCCTCATTTGCCCCATCGGTTTTACCAAGTGATATATTGGCACTGAGGTCATCGGCTGCATCTTTTGCAATACTCATATTAGTTTCTGCCGTTGAGCCGTCTTGGCGAATTGCATCGGAGCCGCCGGCGGCATTTCCAGCGACGTTTTGAATTAAGTGTGTAACGTTAATATCGCCAGAAGCAACTTGACTTGCTGCAGTTTTTTCTGTGATTGTGGCACTGAGTTGTTGATTTTCGCCGTATGCATTGTTGGTACTATAGGCCCCTTCAGTTGACTCATTAGCGTTTGATGGCGTGGTGATTGTAGAGCTTCCCTCGGCAGTGGCAGGATTAACTAATGAATTATTTGGAGTTTCACTAAAGGGCGGTATATCTTCCATGGCTTTTGTAAAGTCTGATTCGCCTGGTTGAAGCTCGCGCTCGCCTGCTTTTTCGGGGTTTTTTCTTTCTATGGACTCCCCATTTGTCAGGTCTTGATTTGATGAATATGCGGCATACATTGTCATTTTTTCTCTCCTTTATTTCCAACTTACGTGGCCATTAGCCGTACTATTATAAATACTAATCCAGGTGCGACCGCGATTCAACTCAACCGCATTACCTTCATCATCGTAAAAGCCGAGCTCGTCTGTTAGGTTTGCGCGGCGCCAAGTGGCTTTTTGGATAGTGCCATTTTGAAAAATAAATGCCTCGCCGCTACCAGTGGTAGTATGATCGTACCATTTTGGTTCAGTACTACGCGAGATAGTGCTAGTTTTCATTGCGATTACGACATCTGTGGTAATTTGCGACTCTTTACCGTTTTTAGCAATCTGCATGTGTGCTCCGCCATAAACATGATAGCGAGCATAACTATTAGTTTCGGCCATGTATTTCCATTGTACATTATAGCTATCGTCACCCGACATAACTACTGTAACCGTGGTGGCGTTGCGTTTGGCTGGCTCAATAATGGTATCTGACTGAATGCGCTTGAAACCGTTGAATTTGGATTGGGTCCAACCTTTGGCAGTGCTCCATTCCTGGAGGTGCTCGGCGTCAGTGTAGACGTTGTGCGGCCCATTGCGATAATATGCGCCGATGCTATTAACGCGAAATACATACTGATCTTCTACCCATCCGGCATCAAGATTGCGGTATCCGTTCGTATTGAGAGTGTTGATGGCATTGACCGCGCCACCGTGATGAACGTAGCCGCAGTTATATGGTCTTGCGAGATGCACAAATGTTTGACGCGCGGAGCGAATTGGGCCAACCCAAGTAGGCAGCTCGTCTTTATAAATTGCCATAAAACGCGTAATGCCAGCTTCGGCGACGGCTTCATAGACAATACCGGCTTGATTGAGCCCGGATTGCGGCCGTGCGTCAACGCTGTTTTCGATCATGATGCAGGTTGCTTCGGCAGTAGATATTTTTTGATTGGTACTTTCTAGACCGGTGAGCGGTGAGTAATATATTTCATCGGCAACGGCTTCTGCCTGCTCGGGGCTATCAACGATATTTTCAATTAAGGACGGTTTAAAAAACCATAAGCCAAGGCATATGGCGACTATTGCGATTGCAGTGCCAGTAAGTATATTGGCTGTGGTTCTTTTTGCTTTTTTCTTTTGCGTTGCTTTTCTTGCACTCTTTTTGTGTTCTTTTTGGATAGATTTTTTGATTGGAATCTTTTCTTCGTCAATTTCGCCAGTATCGTCTAAAAAATCATCAATATCAGAACTACCAATATCCTCTTCGTCATCTTCTAAGTGTTCCGTGGGAATATCTTCATCAAAATCATCTTGAGCTTCGGATTCTTCTCGCGCGAATTCGCTTTCCCTATAAAGGCTAGCTAAAGTATCGTCCTCTTTGCCTTTTTTGCGGGCGTAAATTTTGGAACCGCGAGACGGTCGCTTATAGCTGTCCATGTTTTGAGTTTAACATAAGTAATATAACTAGTCACGCGCGAAGGCGGTAATGACGGCGTTTAAGCGAGCGAGGCTGGCGTTTTTGCCAAGGACTGCAAGCGTGTCGTGTAAGGCTGGGCTAAATGGCGCAAAGCTAATACTGAGGCGAATGAGACCAAAGAGTACCATTGGTTTTTGTTCGGTTTCGGTAAGCAGTTCATTAAGCGCTGCTTGGAGCTTCTGGGTGGACCACTCATTGATGCTTTGGAACTTAGTAATAGTTTTATGGATTAATTCGCAAACTTCATGTTCGGAGAGCTTTTTGAGGGCCTTATTAGTCGTAATCATATCCATATCAACCTTTGGATCTTCAAAGAAATAAGTTGTCATAGTTTTGAGGTCGCCAAGGGTTTTGAGGCGGTCATAGATAATACTAAAGATTTTGAATTTATATTCGTCATCGTAGTTGGTGGCGGATGCTGGCCAGAAATCCTTGCTGCGTTCGTAAAGTGCGCGAGCATCTTCTTCGAACAAACGTCGGATCCATTGACCATTTATCCAATATAGTTTTTGCTCGTCGTAGCGAGCGCCGGCGCGTTGAACACGAGCTAGGCTAAACTTTTCAATGAGTTCTTCTTTGCTATAGAGCTCCTGCTCGGTGCCGTCGTTCCAGCCGAGGCAAGCCAGGAAGTTAAGCATGGCTTCTGGCAGAACACCGTCAAGGCGATAATCGTTGGCGGATTTGGCGCCATCGCGCTTCCCCAGTTTCTTGTTGCCGGTTGGTGCAAGAATGTGTGGTAAATGTACGAATTTTGGACGTTCGAGCCCGAATGCTTCGTAGAGCTCGAGGTAATTGCCCATACTTGGCAAATATTCTTGGCCACGCATAACATGAGTGACGCCCATCGTAGCATCGTCGACAATGTGGGCGAAGTTATAAGTAGGCAAACCGTCGGCTTTGATGAGAATAATATCGTCTTGAGTTTCTGGCCCCATATGAAGGTCACCATAAACTTCGTCATGATAGTCGTAATCTTTTGGCTCACTTTTGAAACGAAGCGGCATGCCAACTTTCCATTCTGGAGTTTCTTTTGGTCGATAATTACGATAAAGAAATGCCTTTTTGGCTTTATTGCTTTCTTCGCGGTATTTGGCGACAGTTTCGCTCGGAGTAGGGTCGGCATAGGCGCGGCCGCTAGCAATTAATTTCTTTGCCCATTCATGGTATATTTCTTTGCGTTGAGTCTGATAATATGGACCGTGGTCGCCACCTCTATCTGGACCTTCATCCCAGTCGAGACCGAGCCAAAGTAGGGTGTCTTTAATTAAGTCGGTAGCGCCCTCGACGTAGCGGGCTTGATCAGTGTCCTCGATGCGCAAAATGAAGGTGCCACCAGTTTGCTTGGCGACTAAGTATGGATAAATTGCCGAACGAACATTGCCAATGTGAATATAGCCGGTCGGCGACGGCGCAAATCGAGTTACTGCTTTCATAAGATATATTATATCATCTTTTCTAATCTTTGCGATGAACGTCTATCTGCGGATACGGCACGCTGACTTTGCGTTTTTCGAGAATTTCAAGGGTCTTATGTAGAATATTACGTTTGGCTTCGATGCGCTTCCCTTTTTCGCTTTTGGCAAATAGGCGATATTCGATTGCGGAGTTTGCTAGCGCGTTGACGCCACGGTATTCGCAGTCGGTAATGAATTCTAGGCTCTTGCAAGCTTCGGCGATTTCGTTCATGATATTCTCGGCGTCGGACAACTTGAGCTCATAAGGTAGCGGGATATTTAGATTAAGCGTTGTGGCGGAAACTTCGGCTTTTTCAATATTGCGGTTGGCGATTGAAATAATATTGCCGGTGAGACCATCTTTGAGTTTGGTAGAGCGAATGCCGGAGTAAACAACGGTGCCGCTGTCGGAGCCGATTGTAACGTAGTCGCCCATTTTAAAGTAATCCTCTGAGATGATAGAAATTCCGCGAATGATATCCTTGAGCGTATCTTGAACGGCAAGGCCAATCGCTACGGAGGCTACCCCGACGCCGGCTAGTAGGCCATCAACATTGACGCCGTTGATGCGGAGAATGAAGAGTGAAACAAGTACAATGTATGCCATACGCGCAAAGCTGCCAATCATTGAGGCGTAAGTATTGCGTTCTTTGTTTTTGTCGCGTTGGAAGGCCTTTTTGAATGGGATTTTAATAATTTGATATAGAATGATCGCGACTATGATTGTGACGACACTAGATGCGATATTGTTCCAATTGATGTTTTTAATAAAATCTTCCATATTTACTTTTCCTTTCGTTTCGAGCTAATCGTTGAATATCTTCTTAGTAATACAAATAGAACGAAGGCGAGCGGAAGGATATTAAGGACTAGGTATATTACAATATGCCAATAAAGGATGAATATATTGGCGGAGAATAATAATAAGTACGCCGAGATGCTAATCACTAATAGAGTGACATTTTTCTTAGGAGGATTGCCGTAAGCTTGACGCATACATAGATATAATAGGATGCTCGGTATTATTGATGCTATACATAATATGTCAGCGCTGTAGTAATTGATTGCATCGGGGCGAAATAAATGCGATTGTTGCCCAGTTATGAAAGATATTGCGATCTCTGACAAGTGATCGAGGATAATTGCGGTGCCTATGCAATAGAATCTAAGTGCGGGTAAAAATGCAAGTAGCGGAATGAACGTATTATGTTTAGATGGCATATTATTAGACGATTCGATGCGTTGACTATGAGATGAAGTTTCGTTTTCGTAAGCTTTATTTGCAAAGCGGCAGACGACAATCAAGGATGCTATACCGAAGATTGATATAATTGAGGCTAGCCCCACATGTTGGGAGAGTATCATAAATAGTATTACGAAGGATATTAAGTGCAGAATAATACTAATAAATAACAATTTCTTACGTTTGATCGGTGGCGAATGTCGAAAAACTCCATGCATAAAAACAAAAAGGGTGACGATTGGAGGTATGCAAGAGAGTGCTATTATCAATCCAAAAAAAGATGCAAGCCCGCCACCCATACCCCCTTCTATTTCTCCGGCAATGACGTTGTAGATTCCGAATATAAATAGCGGCAAGGTTGGAACAGTGGCAATTAATGGTAAGAATTTACTTTTTTTATTGTTCATGATTATTCTTCCTTATTTTTTTATGCTCTAATGCTTATTGTTGATGTATTTGCCGATATTTCCCGATAGTTAACCAAAGCGCAGCAAAAAACAGAGAAATGCCGACAAGGGTTGACGCAGCAGCTAACGTCCAGCCATCCGAGAAAGAATTGTAGTGCAATAATTCCGACACATAACATGTGAAGATTGTAAGATGAAGAATAGTGCTTATTGTTAGCAATAAAGGATGCTTTTTGGCCGGTATTCTATAGGCGTCGCGTAGGCAGACAAACAAGAGAATACTCGAAATAAGACACGCGGGCGTGATGTATTTGTGAAATAAAAATAAAAGAAGCATTGACGGGAAAGATGGTAAGAATGAGAGCAAAATGGCAAAAACGGGTGTCTCACTTTTTTGTTTGTTGGGTAATTGTTTTGCGCTTGTCTCTGGAGTTGATTGCGGTGTAGCTTTCTTATATGCGGTTAAAGTGAAAAAGGAAATAACAACTAGTAACACGAAGCCGAGCAATGTAAGTGCGGTTGCCTCAGGTGCCTGATTCATCGACATATATACGAGTATAAAGGTGATAATATGGCAGATTATGCTCACAATTAAGTAATCTATACGCTTGACTGGTGGCGAGTGTCGAAAAACGCTGCTGGTAAAAACAAAGAGGAGGCAGGCGGGGATTATGCTGGCGATAATGTAGAGTATCCCAAATGCGCCAGCAAAGCCTCCTGCCATACCTCCTTCTGCTCCCAGTACGAAGACGTGGTATAGTCCTAGTAGAAAAATAGGCAGAGCGGGAATGAAGGCGATAAGTGATAGAAACTTTTGCTTTTTGTTATTCATCTTGCTTCCTTTTTTTTATGATTTAGAGCAGCTTTAATATCTTCAATTTGGTCGCGTAGCTCGGCGGCACGCTCAAATTCCAAATTGGCGGCGGCAAGCTGCATTTGTGACGAGAGTTCTTTGATGATTTGCGGCAGCTCCTCGTGCGGAATTTTGCGTAGGTCGAGCTTTTTGCTCTTCTCTTTTTCTGGGATAATGGCGCGTAGGCCTTGGCCGATTTCTTTAGCGACTGATTGCGGTGTAATGTGGTGTTTTTCGTTATATTTCTGTTGGATTTCGCGACGGCGGTAAGTCTCAGAAATGGCGCGTTCCATGCTGCCTGTCATTGTGTCAGCATACATAATTACTTTTCCTTCGACATGGCGAGCAGCGCGCCCGATTATTTGTACGAGTGCGGATTCGCTACGCAAAAAGCCTTCTTTGTCGGCATCGAGAATAGCGACAAGCGAAACTTCGGGCAAATCGAGGCCTTCGCGAAGAAGATTAATGCCAACTAGTACATCGTAAGTACCATTGCGGAGGTCGCGGAGAATATCGCCACGTTCGAGAGTATCGATGTCGCTGTGGATATAGGCGGTTTTGACTCCTAGCTCGATTAAATGTTCGGATAAATCTTCGGCCATACGTTTTGTTAAAGTTGTTACGAGTACGCGTTGATTCTTAGCAATGCGTTGATCTATTTCTTCAACGAGATCATCGATTTGGTTATCGCTGGGGCGAACTTCAATTTCGGGGTCGAGCAATCCAGTTGGACGGATGATTTGCTCGGCTGGTGTTGGCGAGTGTTGTAGTTCGTATTCGCCAGGCGTAGCTGATACGTAGATAACTTGATTGATATGGCGATCGAATTCGTCGAAAGTAAGTGGACGATTGTCGAGTGCGCTTGGTAATCGAAAGCCGTATTCAACTAGTGTTTCTTTGCGGGCACGGTCGCCATTAAACATACCGCGTACCTGCGGCAATGTCATATGTGATTCGTCAATTAGCATTAAGAAATCTTCTGGAAAGAAGTCAAGCAAGGTGGCGGGTGGTTGTCCCTGATGACGCCCCTCGAGGTGGCGCGAGTAGTTTTCGATTCCTTTTACGAATCCAGTCGACTCGAGCATCTCGAGGTCGTATTTAATGCGTTGGCTGAGGCGTTGAGCTTCGAGGTATTTATGTTCTTGGTCAAAATATTTAAGACGGTCTTCGTATTCAGCGCGAATTTTGCGAATTGCTAAGTCGAGTGAATCTTTTGGTGTAGCGTAGTGAGTGTTTGGGAAAATGCCAATTTCGTCTGGTTCCGCTAGAACCTCGGCGGTTAAGGGGTCGATGACTTTGATGCGTTCTATTCGATCAAATCCAAATTCTAAACGGTAGGCGCGGTCGCCAGAGGCTGGAAATACATCGATTGTGTCACCGCGGACGCGGAAGTTGCCACGCTCGAAGGCGATGTCGTTGCGGTGATATTGGATTTCGTTAAGTAATCGAATAAATTGCGAAACGTCGCGCTGCTCTCCTCTAGCGAGTCGGATTGCCATAGCGCGGTAATTGTCTGGTGAGCCAATACCGTAAATGCAGGAGACGGATGCGACAATTAAGGTGTCGCGACGCGTAAGTAGAGCCTCGGTTGCGCCGTGGCGGAGGCGGTCGATTTCTTCGTTGATGGCGGAGTCTTTTTCGATGTAGGTATCAGTGCTAGCGATATATGCTTCTGGCTGATAGTAATCAAAATACGAGACAAAATAGTGAACTTCATTTTCGGGAAAGAAATCGCGAAACTCAGAATATAATTGAGCGGCAAGAGTTTTGTTATGGGCTAGGACTAGGGTTGGGCGATTGTATTTCTCAATAATATTCGCCATGGTAAAGGTTTTACCGGAGCCGGTAACGCCGAGTAGAGTTTGTTGGCGTTTACCAAGATTAAGCCCCTCCATGAGTGTTGTGATTGCTTGCGGTTGGTCGCCGGTCGGCTGGTATTTGCTGTGAAGCTTAAAATTCATCTGTTATATTATAGCGTACTTATCGAAGGCGCGAAATGTCGAAGAGAATCAGGCTTGTGGGGCTTGCGGAGTCTGTGACTGACCGAATACTTGCGGATTCTCTGGGGTTTGTTCTGGGGTTGGGGCGGTAGCTGGAGTAGCCGTGGTTGGGGTTGTGGTGTCTGGAGTGGTTGGGGTAGCTGGAGCTGGAGCTGGAGCTGCTCCTGTTGTAGTAGCATTGTTGCCGAGAACGTATTGGCTATCGCCAAAGCCAAGGATAAAAATGAAGATGGTATTGAGCAAGATGAGGCCGATTGCGAAACCGGTATCTTTGCCAAAGGCCTTAGCGAGATCAATGTTCATCTTGATGGAAAGGTAAATATTGTAGAATGGAATCAGGAATAATATAATCTTCCATCCTTCGTAGCCAATAATTTCGAAAAGTACATAGACATTATAGATAGGAATAATTGCTTTCCAGCCCTCGCGACCGGCCTTGGTGAAGATTTTCCAGTTTGCAATGATAGTAAGAACACCAATAATGGTTGGAACGAGCATGAATGCGGCCAGTACTCCGCCAAGAGCACCTGCGGCGGCGGCGCTACTGCTTGTACCATAGTTATAGCTGTAGTTCATATTGTCTCCTATACTAGTTATGATTTATTTCATTTTAGCATGTTTTGGGGATTCGTGTTCTTGAATATGCTTTACAAAATCATCGCCTCTTTCTTCGAAGTTTTTATAGGTATTGTAGCTAGCGGCAGCTGGCGATAGAAGACAAGAGTGATTTTCGGCTGTAACCTCGAACGCCACATCGACGGCATCTTCCATGTTGGCGACTGGGATGAGCCTTTGCGAGTAAGGAGCCTCGTTGAAAAAGCGTTGGAATACTTGTTCGGTTTCTGGGAGAAGGATAATATTTCGGACGGAACTTTGACGCAGAAAATCAACGAGTTTTTGGTAGTTTAGGCCGCGGTCCATGCCGCCAAGTAGAAGCGTGTCGACATCCTTAAGTGCCGTAACGGCATTAATAACGGCTTCTTGGGCAGTTGCAATGGAATCGTTGTAGAACTTGATGTTTCGATATTTGCCGACGAATTGGAGGCGATGCGGCAGACCATGAAAGCTTTCGATAGTCGGTAATATTACTTCTTTACTCAGGCCAACGGCTTCGCAGGCGGCAATGGCGGCGCGGATGTTTATTTGATTGTGTTGGCCGACTAGGTTGGTATGAATTTCGGAGCTATCGGCAATATCGTCTTTGAAGAGATCTATTTTATGCATTGGCAGATGCGCAATCTCTTCCCTGCTGGCGTGTTGAAAGATATCGCCATAAATAAGGGTATCCTTTGAGCTTTGGTATTTATAGATGTTCTTTTTGGCTGTGAAATAATCTTCTGGTTTGGCGTAATGGTCGAAATGTTCATCATAAAGATTTAGAAGGATGGCGATTTGGGGGCTTGCGGCGATAAACTCGAGTTGATGGCAAGACATTTCAAATACGACAATTGTGTCTTCTTGGAGTTGGTCGATTGCGTCAAAACAAGGAATGCCAATATTGCCAATTAAGATAGAATTCTTTTCAGTAGTTCTTAGAATATGGTGTATTAGAGAACTAGTGGTGCTTTTGCCTTTGGTGCCAGTAACGCCAATGATGGTGTTTTTACGGAAGCGTAAGAATAGGTCAGTTAATGAAGTTACTTTTGGCAACTGGTCGGCTGCTATAAAGTCGTGCGTTGGGATACCTGGCGATTTGATGATAAGGTCATAATTCCTAACGGCATCCAGGTAGTTTGCGCCGCAATAAGTTTGAATGTTTTCGAGTTGGACTTTGCTTTGATCGGCAAGGGCATATTCGGCATCGGGTAAGTTGGTTTGGATATAGTTTAATGCGCTTCTGCCCTCGCGGCCGTAGCCAAGGATTAGAATGCGTTTATTTTTTAAGAAATCGATAATGTCTTGCTTCATAGCTTTGCTAACATATTAAGGTATTCTTCCGGAATATTGTGCTGTGGATTATAATAATTCTCGACATTAAATATTTGTTGTGGGTTATAAAAGTTCTTTTTGTAATAATCGAGCAAGGCTGGTAGGTTGCCATTAGTATGCTCGACGGCGAGTTTGAGTGAGTAGTTGATTTCTTCGCGAGTGCCGACGCATTCAAAGGGCTTAGCCGTATCTGGATTAACGAGCCCGAGGAAAATATTTAGCAAGCTTTGATCATTTAGCATATTTTGGCCAAAGATACTCTCTAGTGTAATGATAGATACGAATGGATAAAGCATAATGAATACGTATAGACATTTTGCGCAGTGGCCGCACCAGCTATTGGTTTTTTGGCCAACATTACAACTGCGAAATACGCTGAGATAGCGTGGGAATTTGAGGAATTTTTGCACAATTGTATACTCGTTAATACAACGCAAGAGACTAAAGTAGTGAATCTTTGGAGTGAAGTAGGTATTGCAGTAATTTTGGAAGTCATTCTCAAACTCAAAACTCTTGGAGTATTGATGATTTATAGTGGTGCCAGGAATGTTGCCTTCATTGGCGGAAGCCTCGTTAGATAGCACAATGTTGGCTTTATTGTTGAGGTAGGCCATAATGTAGGCCGCGAAGGCGAGGCAGGACGAAAATGGAATATGTCCGTTATAAAAACCTTGTTGGTTAAGCTCTAGCATATGCTTGTCGAGCGTAAGATTGAAGTCGGCGATTGAGTCGTTAGAATAACCGGCGATTGTAATACAGTCATGGGCGGCGCGGTTTTCTGGATAAATGTTGCGGTTATATTGCAGACATAAATTGTCGGCATGCATGCTTTGGAGCGCTTCGAGTGTGACGATGGAATCTTTGCCGCCGCCGACTGGAATGAGGTTGCCGTGAAATTCGGCGTCGTTTAGCTCATAATCTGGCTGTTCGTCGGATGGCTCTTTGGCTTCTATATCCATAAAGTCTTCGTATGGGATATTGAGATTGTTTACGTACATAAACTCGCCCAGGCCGTTGTAAAAGAGTTTCTTGAAGAATTCCTTTTGTCCAGCATCGAGCGGCCCAGCGTTAATAGTGAATTTGGGCGCACAGGAGAGCTTATAGTAGTTAATTGCGTTGATGATGCCGAAATTGAAGAATAAGTATTCAACAAAAGCAATATTGAATCTGGAAAACCTAATGTCTGAAACGGAGATATTTACGTTTGGCTCAAAAGTATGCTCTCCAAGTTTGTAGACATATGTAACATGAATGCCGTCAGCGTCGCGATCGACCCGGAAAGAGTCGTAGATAAATTCTGGGTATTGCTCACGCATTTTATTATTGTTTTGCATATCTATATTATAGCGTTTGGTGGTACATTTTTGGTATGGTGTTTTTCGTATTTATTTATGGGAGGTGATTTTGCGGCTTGCGGAGGCACAAGCGGTTTGACATTTTTGAGAAAATTTGGTATAATTAAGGAATGGCAAGTGATTCTTCTTTTGATGAGCAAAATATGATCAAGATTCGCGGTGCGCGGGCAAATAATCTCAAGAATATCGATATTGATATTCCGCGCGATAAGTTGGTGGTTATTACTGGCCTTTCGGGTTCTGGCAAGTCGTCGTTAGCCTTTGATACGATTTATGCTGAGGGGCAGCGTCGTTATGTTGAGTCGCTTTCTTCTTATGCGCGGATGTTTTTGGGTGTAATGGATAAACCAGATGTCGACATGATTACCGGCCTTAGCCCGGCGATTTCGATTGATCAGAAGTCCACTTCGCGCAATCCGCGTTCGACCGTGGCGACTGTGACGGAAATTTATGACTATCTGCGTTTATTATTTGCGCGAATTGGTGTACCGCATTGCCCAATCTGTCACAATGAAGTTGTGCGTCGTACGGTGCAGGACATTATTGACCAAGTGATGGCTTGGCCGGTCGCTTCGAAGCTGATTATGATGGCACCGATTGTGTCGCAGAAAAAAGGTTCTTTTTCGCATATTGGTGAACAATATCTAGCTAAAGGTTTTGCGCGTGCACGTGTAGATGGTATTATTTATGCGCTCGATGAGTGGCCAGAGTTAGACAAAAATCTGCGTCATGATATTGAGATTATTGTTGATCGCTTTGTGATGGCGCCAGATTTAGAGAGTCGCATTTCGCAATCGGTTGAGCAGGCCCTAGATTTAGGCGATGGGGTGATGCAGGTTCTTTGTATTAAAGATAACTCTACGGCGATTGGCCAGAATAATATTAATACTACTAACGCGGAAGTTGTAACTTATTCGCAGCGTTACGCTTGTCCGAATCATCCAGACGAATTGATTCCAGAACTAGAGCCGCGCCTCTTCTCTTTTAATGCACCGCAGGGGGCTTGCCCAACTTGTACTGGTCTTGGTACGCGGATGGAAATTGACCCGTCGTTGGTATTGAATCCGAATTTGACGATAGCGGAAGGTGGAATTCGCCCCTATAATCGCGTCAATCAGGATTCTTGGTGGCTGAAGCGTCTTTCGGCGGTGGGCGATAGGCATGGTTTTTCGGTGCGCGTACCGATTCGGGAGTTGTCCGATGAAGCGGTAAATATTATTCTCTATGGTACAGGCGATGAAAAATATCATGTGAAGCTCGGCAATGGTTATGAATATGATGCGGTTTATGAGGGTGTGATTGCAAACCTTGAGAAACGTTATAAAGAAACTGAGTCGGATTTTGTACGCAAAGATATTGAGCGTTTCATGCGCGAACGTGTTTGTCAAACTTGCCATGGCGCACGTTTGAAACCAGTCGTGCTGGCGATTACGGTCCATGATTTAAATATTATGGACATGTGTGCGATGGATGTTGATCAGACTTTGGACGTATTAAATTCCGATTTGGGTCTGACTGAGAACGAAGAAATGATTGCGGGGCCGATTATTAAAGAAATCAAAGCGCGCGTGGGTTTCATGAAAGATGTGGGCTTAAACTATCTTGAACTTGGCCGCTCGGCGGCAACTTTGTCTGGCGGCGAGGCACAACGTATTCGCTTAGCTACGCAGATTGGTTCTGGTTTGCAGGGCGTGCTTTATGTTCTAGATGAGCCGTCGATTGGTCTCCATCAGCGCGATAATAATCGTTTGATTGCAACATTGAAGCATCTTCGTGATTTAAAAAATACAGTTATTGTAGTAGAGCATGATACGGAAACTATTGAGCAGGCTGATTATCTGATCGATATTGGTCCTGGTGCTGGCGTGAACGGTGGTCGAGTTGTTTCATGTGGTACGCCAGCAGAGGTTGCGAAAGACCCAAATTCGATTACGGGCAAATATTTAAGTGGAAAGACTAAGATAGAGACACCCAAAAAGCGCCGTAAGCCTTCTGGAAAGTTTCTTGAAGTGATTGGTGCGCACGAGAATAACTTGAAGAATATAGATGTTAAGTTTCCGCTAGGTGTTTTGACGGTTGTGTCGGGCGTTTCGGGTTCGGGCAAATCTACGCTTGTGAATGAAATATTGGCCAATGAATTGCTGGCGCGTTTAAACCGTGCGCAGACTGTGCCGGGCGCGCATGAGCGCATCGATGGTATTGAGCATCTAAATAAGGCGATAGTGATTGACCAGTCGCCAATTGGGCGTACGCCGCGCTCGAATCCAGCAACATATACTGGCATCTTCAATTATATTCGCGATTTATATGCGGAACAGCCAGAGGCGCAGGTGCGTGGCTACAAGGCTGGTCGTTTTTCGTTCAATGTAAAGGGCGGCCGTTGTGAAAAATGCCAAGGTGATGGTGTATTGAAAATTGAAATGCATTTCTTACCAGATGTATTTGTAACCTGTGATGAATGCCATGGTAAACGGTATAATCGTGAGGCTTTGGAGGTTAAATTTAAAGGTAAAACAATTTCTGATGTTTTAAATATGACCGTTGATGAGGCGGTTGAATTCTTTAAGAATCAACCCCTGATTGCCAATAAGCTGAAAACTTTGCAAGAAGTTGGATTGGGCTACATTAAGCTTGGGCAGCCGGCAACAACTTTCTCTGGCGGCGAAGCGCAACGCATTAAGCTTGCAACTGAGCTAAGCCGTCGCTCGACTGGCAAAACGCTATATATTCTCGATGAGCCGACGACCGGTTTACATTCCGACGACGTAAAACGCTTGTTGTCGATTTTACAACGTTTGGTGAATGGTGGTAATTCGATGATTATTATTGAGCATAATTTAGATGTAATCAAGAGCGCGGATTGGATTATTGATATGGGGCCAGAAGGTGGTCAGGGTGGCGGAAGGGTTGTAGCGACTGGTACGCCAGAGGATGTGGCAAAAAATGCTAAGTCCGAAACTGGCAAGTATCTAAAGCAATTATTGTGACGAATCGACTTTTTCGTATGTTTCGAATATGTAATTATTTGAGTTTTTACTTTCTTTTTTAAACACGAGGCGATAATGTTGAAAGTTGGTGTAGTTATCTTTGTCGATAACGTACTCTTGATAGTTGCCTTGGGTGTGTAGAATTTTCTTGGCGTCAATATCGCCATATAGAAGCGCATAATTGCCCGAGTTATCTAGTGTTGTGCTGCCAGCGGCGAAGTAGATATATGCCCTATCCTTCTCGGTTTGGTATTGGTATTGATAGTAGTGGTTGATTTTATAGTTTTTTCGTCCACACTTAGCGCGGTAAACATAGGAGGATAATTCTTTGATATATGTGTAATATGGACAAGCATTAGTGATTTGTTGAGGTAGCTTGGCGCTAATTTCGCCAAATAATTCTGCATATTCTTTCTCGAGTCTTTGCTCACTTACGATAGTGGTTTTATAATCGTCTGGCTTAATATTCCCTTTGATTGTTTTGCAGTTGCTTTCCTTGAATAACAGTTGGCAACTCTCAGAGCCAAAGCTATTAACTTGTTTGTCGGTTAGTGCTGGGTCGCGTCTATTTTGGTAAAAAGATACAATAATAGTCATTTTGTCGGCGGGGCTGAGGTTGCCATAATACTCGCTAACGGCTTTATTAGTGAAGAAGATTGGCGTGCTGATTGATTTGAGGGCAGAATCATTGGCGATGGTTCCATGAGAAAGGATTTGATTAGTTTTGGCAGTGAGAGTTTTAAGTAGGCCTGGTTCCTTGACTGATTCTGGTTTTTTGTGTGCGCTCGAGCTAATTGGTTTCTCGGCCGTTTGTGGTTCCGATTCTGATTCGGTTGTGGGTGTTTTTTGGTTGGCGGTAAAGATGGCGACCAGGATAGCCGCAAGAGTAACTAGGCTAAGAACAATGGTCGCAGCAATAATGATGACCTTTTTGTTTGGCTCTTGTGATTGTGAATGCTTTGGTTGTTCAACAAAACCGGCGCTAGGGATAATTGATTGAGCTAGATTGTCTGATTCATCCATTAGCATTATTGTACACCATATCAATTTATGAAGTGGCGTAATCGTGAATAGCGATTGCTTACTCTATGCTTACGCTTGTTTTTCCCTGTTACTTAGGGTAAAATATGTACAAGGATAAAAATAGGAAATTATATTTTATGAGCGAAGATAAATTGTCTCTCGCAAAGCGCGAGTTGACTGGTAAAAAAGTAAAGGATTTGCGTGCGCAAGGTTTAATTCCGTCCGTCGTATTTGGCGGCAAAGATGAGCCGATTTTGACGCAATCTCCATATAATGAAACCGAAAAAGTATTATTAAGTGCCGGTTATCACTCCCCGATTGATCTAGATATTGCTGGCAAGAAACAGATGGCGCTCGTGAAAGTTGTACATGTTGATCCAGTTAAGCGCACAATTCAGAACGTTGAGTTTCAGGCAATTTCTGCCAACCAGGTCGTTGAGGCTACTACCCCGATTGAAATCGTAAACTTTGAGAAGTCCGATGCTAGCAAGGCTCATCTTGCTATTCTTCAAGTTATGGAAGAGATTGACGTTAAGGCGAAGCCAGTTGATCTTCCAGAGTCTATCACGGTTGATGCGTCTGGCTTAAAGACGGTTGACGACGGTATCACGATTGCCGATTTGGCACTTCCAAAAGGCGTGGAGCTTGCTGATAAAGAACTCGATCCAGAGTCTGCCATTGCGAATGTTTACGACCCTGTTCAAGAGGCTGCCGAGCGTGAGGCTGAGGCCGAAGCCGATAAGGCCGCCGAAGAAGCGCGTGCTGCTGAGGCTGCTGCGACTGAAGAAAAAGCCGAATAAACAAGGATGATAACGTTAAATCTCCTCAATTATGAGGAGATTTTTGTTGTCGTTATTTGAAGCCTCAGTTAAGCCAAGCCTGGGCCGTTTCTTGACGACAATATGCGGACAAACTATAATAGCGAGAAGCACCTTATGCACTCAGTTTCTTATTCAATGGGAGGTGAAAAATATGAATAAAAAACTGTCTAAAGAAACCATAGGAGATAATCGGCCACATATTCTGGATGCTAGGTATAATGGTCCAGCCGATTGCAAGATTATTTCTGTGACTCTACGCGAAATCTTCGCACTTACTGGTTCGGATGCCTTTAATGATTATGGTCCATATGGCTGCATCAATAATTATCGAGTAAGAATAACCGACCAGCACAACAATGAGAGCGGATCACACTTCGTACTGGATGTAGCTAAAGGTTGCATTGATATGCACTGTTGTTTAGAGCTCGTAGTATATTATTGCGATTACCGGTCGGATTTATGCGATGGAATGCCAAAAACAAGTGAACATTACGGGTGGTTCATGCGCGCAATCAGTTCATGCAAGCTTGCTCTTTGGCGAGCGCGTCGACCGTGGCGCAATTATGATGATATGAAGGGGGCCGGCGTCGTTGAAGATCCGGGTGAATTTAGAGTTCTTGTCTGGCTGCCTGATCATGTTAAAGGTGATTGTATCGAGTTCGCTACTAATGTTGCGAAAATTTATCTCGCAGCGATGCATGATAACCTCGACAATTATGAGGTGCTCGCTTGCGGAACCAAAATTATCGGTCATTGTTAAAATACCTGACTTAAAGACCGAAAAAAGACACGACATTGTGCCGTGTCTCTTTTTTGTATAAAAGATCGACTTAGTTTCGTAGATTATTTGCAAAAGGCCCTGTAGTTGCTTAGTGTTTCTTCTCGCGCTTGTATTAACTCGTTGAGCCCGCGAGCTATTCCTGCCTTTTCGGAAAATCTTATTTTTATAGATAAGTTAGTGTTCCAATCCTTAATTTTCTGGCCGCTCTGGACTAGATATGAGGAAAAGCGCAGCAGTTCCTTCTTATCCTTTTCTGGCACGACGCATGATGCTGATGAGAAATAGCGTCTCATCTCCTCTTCTAGTGTGCGCTCATGTATTGCCGCCTCACTCTCTGCCCATTGAAGCATCGGCAGGTACCGATAGTTACGTATCGGTTTTGTGAATAAAGATTGATTTCCGGCTTTTACGTACTGCATAAATCCGTCAATATTAAAATCGACGGATGGATATGAAGAAACCTCGAGAACTTCTGCGTCGATGAACTGTAACATTAGTGCGGTAACTAATTGTAGCGTGAATATGGAGTCGTCGCAACTAGATTCGGTATATATGAATTGAATAATATTCCAATTCTCGAATAGGTTCCTTGCATATCTTTTTGGAGATTGTATATGATTATTACGCATCAAGTAGATAGCCTGAGCCTCGCGATTAGCCCCCAAACAATAAAAAAGGTCTTCCATCTCTCCCTTTAATATTTCTTCGTCATCCTCGGCATACGTCCCTTTGTCGTGACTATATTGGAAAAATTCTGCGTTTGTTGCTTTATGAACTCTAGCTAGAATGTTTCCTAGTTCGTCCTGGCTTATTCTGGCGTCGTTAATGCTGTCGGATATGAGACGGCAATAATAGTCAAACTCATGGCTAGGTCCGAAATAATTACGGGCGAGATTAACGATATCGGATGGGAGTATTTGGCGGGCAATAGAGTAGGAATCGTTAAAGTCGTTTAGGAGGATGGACGAGAGGATTAGGGATATATACTCATTAAATGTTCTTCTCCCGAATCGCTCTTTCCAAGTCATAACCTCGTTGTGATAAATAGAACATGCGGGCACCCTCTCTTCTAGCCACGTGAATAGCTCAGCTTCCTCACGGTCGTTCAGCGGTGGCATAAAGATAAAAGGAATTACTAGGTATTTGTTCGAAAACTTGTGTTCTACTACTCTGATCGTCCCGATAGCCTTTATCAATACTTCATCATGATACAGATGTATCTTCGTGTATTCATCTGTATTTTGATATTCTGTGTGGATGAAGTCCTCTTTAGGCAGGTGCTTGAACTGTTGTTCGGATATCTCTTCCCCGTAAATATATGCTTGATTAGGCATTCCAGCTGCTAGAATTAGTGCTGATATGCTATTGCAGAAACTCCGCCATTCTTGTGCATTAGTTTTTCGGGCGTAATGTACCTTTCCTCCGATGTCGCTATATAGCACAGACTGATCGTTTGCTATTTCAAATACATTAATACTAAGATTTCTTATGAGGTCTCTGCGTATTATGTATTGTGCTTCCCCGTCATTATCTGCCAGATTGTGGCGAATCTTTCTTATTTCTCTTAATAATTCTCCTTCCAGAGCTCGGACTAGATGGTTAATATTTCGCCCGTGAATAAGTTGAGTATCCACGATAAGTATCCGTGGCATTTGTCCAGTCGCCGAATAATGACTTGCCATCTTAGCTGTATGTAAGAGTACTGCTCCGTCGGTCAGATACTTCGTCTTTCCACTTTCGCTTATGTAATTACCGGCCAGTTGCTCTAGCAGTAAGATAAACGAGTAACACCTGTCGGTCATAAAAACTACATAGTCATAATTAGAACGAAGGATAGACTGATACCATTCCTTCATTTGGATTACGGTCTCGGCAGAAAAGAGTAAATCGAAGATTATTCCCAATTCTGGGCGATTTGCGCTTAAATGTTCTTTATCCGACATATGGTCGATTGGCGAGTTTGCTTCAAAATGATCAGCCATATTATTACACCTCTCTTTGCTTCAGAAACGCATTGTTAAGTTACGAAAACGCAACTATTTTACCATATTATGGGGTAGTTGTCGATGAATTCTAAGCGGACATTTCGGACTATTGTGCCTGGCGGGGCAAGTGTAGGACGTAAATTGAAGTGTTTAAATAGATGTGGCGTAATCTACTTATGAAAGGAGAGATAATTGCGCCTCAGGAGGGTGGTTCAAGTTATGAGAGTTGGAGCGGCGCGCTCTCTGAATGGGATTATTTCTTTTTGAGAGCTTCGCAGTTGGCGATTAAGCGTTCGCGGAAACCGGCGCGAGCCGCATCGGCATTCGCGTTGTCTCCCTTCCAGGCGTTTAGGGCTGGGTCTTGTAGGGCGCGAGCGTAGGAGAATGTGACTGGCCATGGGAATGGGCCATTGTTGGTGACTTCTTGAAGGTTTTCGGTTGCTTGCGTGACACTTTGGCCGCCACTAAGGAAGACGACGCCTGCAAGCTCGGCTGGAACGCGTGCTTTTAAAACTTCCGCGGTAGCTCTGCCAACTTCAGTTGGTGTAGATTGAGTATGGTAGCGCTTTCCGGCGAGAACCATATTAACTTTAAGTACGCAGCCTGGGAGACTGACTTGTTTATTTCGGAGTTCTTCAAATAGGGCGTCAAGAATTTGGCTAGTATATTGAATACTTTGCTCGATTGAATAGTCGCCGTCGTAGACTAATTCTGGCTCTACGATTGGGACGATATTGGCGTTTTGGCAATCGCGCGCGTATTGGGCAAGAATTTCGGCGTTTTTGCGGATAGCTTTATCGCTTGGGCTATGGTCGGTTACTTCAAAAGCGGCGCGCCATTTAGCAAAGCGGGCACCCATCTGGTAGTATTCCGCTAAGCGTTCCGGTAAGCCCTCAAGGCCTTTAGTGTATTTCTCGTCGGTGCCGTCGAGCGATTCGAGACCTTGGTCGACCTTGATGCCTGGCAGAATGCCTTTATCGGCGAGAAAAGTGACGAAATCACGGCCATCATCGGCGTGCTGACGGGCTGTTTCGTCGAACAAGATCACGCCATTTACAAAATCTTCTAGGTTGTCAGTTGTAAAGAACAAATTCCGATAATCGCGACGATGCTGTTCGTCGTCTGGTATATTCATAGTTTCAAATTTTTTATGAATAGAGCCGCCAGATTCGTCGGCAGCAAGAATTCCTTTGCCAGGGGCGACAAGGCGCTTAGCGTTAGTTTCAACTTCGTTCATTTTTTTCTCCTTTTTTGAGTTATATTCTTCGACGCGGTAGTAATCACCAGCTATTTCTTCTTCAAGTGTTTCGAGATTAGAGTTGGCGCTAAGAATGGAACGTTCGACATTAGCGCGCGCAAGCAAGAGTGCTTCGCTGGGCGCTTTGCCAATAACAAGGGCGCCAAATATTGATGCGCTAATTGTGAGATGCGAGCTAAGATGCGTCATTAAATCTAGGCGGTCTTCAAGCTGCCAGCGAACGCGTCGATTGGCGTACTCGATATGGTGTGGCGTAATAGTGACTAGATTCTTAATATCTTGATTGAGCTTTGTGTCGGTAATGACTAAATCGGCGCGATTAATCAAATTGCGCATAAAAACCGCATTAACATTACTATATTTACCCACAAAGAGGGCAAATTTAGTTATGCTGCGATGTGTATCGAGGAATAGTAGAATCTCTTCTACTACTTCTGGCGTAAGATTAGCGCTACGATCGATATAGAGCCAATCGTAGTCGTTGTCGGGGATATGCCAGTCGGTTCTGAGGTACTCACTTGGGCTAAGGTAGCTAACATGGCGGTCTTGGCAGAGGATATAACGGTAAACTATTTCAGCGTTTTTGGTGACAAATTCACCATCGACGAAGTTGGCGTCGGTGCCGGAAATTTTAGCATCAATACCGAAGCGGGTTAGGACCTCTAAGCTAATACTGGCGCCGCCGTAGATAGAGACGCGGTTGTAATATTTGTGGGTTGAGCCATCAAAAGCGAGATCTAGCCATTTAATATTGTTTTGATCGGTTTCGAATTTATTAAGGCGATTATCAAGGCGCAGATAAACATCCTTGGTAATATTACCGACAATCAAAATTTTGCTCATATCACTATTGTAACATAAGCAGGTTGACCAGAATTAGCCGTTTAGAGAACGGTAAAAACACTCGACTGTATAACTGATGGCGGGGAGCTTGTCGTGATGTTGTAGCATGTCATCGATGGCGTGGTCGATATCGTATGGAGCATCAACTTGTTCATAATTAAGACTATTGTCGTCAATGTTAAGAATGCCGGCGCTAGCAGCCTCGACGCCGATAGGACAGCCGACGCTGCCGGGGTTAATATAGAATTTGCCGTCATGAGTTTTAGTGATGCAACGGATATGAGTATGCCCAAAAAGATAAATATCCGCATCGAGACCTTTAAAGAGCTGTTTGCATTGGGCGCTATTTGGTCGAAAGTAAAACTTGCGGTAGGCACCGAGTTGGTCGAGTGGGTAGTGGCTGACAAATAGCTTCTTCCCCGCTATTTCGACGGTTTGTTGACGTGGTAGTTTGCGTAAAAATTCGATTGAGTCGTAGCTAATTTGCTCATGGTTCCATTTGAATAAGTCGATGATTTCTTGAGGTAATTTTTCAAGTGAGGGGTCATTATGGTTATAAACTGGCAATTCTTTAAGGAGGTAGTTCTCATGATTGCCTAAAACGATGGCTAACAGCTGTTCCTGATGCTCCTTTAGGAATTGTACACATTCCTCTGGGTGTGCTCCGAGACCAATTACGTCGCCTAGGCAGATGATTTTATCGATACCGCGATTGGCGAAATCGTTAAAAATTGCGCATAACGCATCTATATTACTGTGAATGTCAGAAATAATCCCAATACGCAAATCGAACTCCTCTCTGTGACTAAAATCAATCTTGTTATTATACCAAACTATTTATGCTTTGTCAAGGCAGGCGTTAGGGTCCAGGACCTTTGCAACAAAATAGTTGGCAGTACTTGCCAACAAAA
>CAMYZS010000017.1 GCA_947303945.1 uncultured Candidatus Saccharibacteria bacterium
GACTAAAGTATATGACGCCTATGCAAATGTTGCAAAGGTGCTGAGTTAATACGAAAGTATTGCATTTATCTAGAAATTATGCTAAAATAAAAAAGTTGTATTGCTCATGCGTAATAAACGCATGTTCGTTAACAGGGAGGCATATAAAGCGCTCCTTTGGTAGGCCACAAAAGAAAGAAGGTGATTTTTAGTGGCAAAAAAATACACAAAGGCCTTTTCGGCCGCGGATATTTATTATGGTAGACTGCGCAAACTGCTTGATGCTGCAGGCGAACTCAATCGCATCAACGGCATCTATAATAAGCTGGAGCTGCTCAAGCAGGACAGATGCGCTGACTCCGAGGTCGTAAACGTATACCAGAACTATTTCGGTGGATCGCCCGAGGCGGTGACCCAGAAACACAACGAGTGCGAGGGGAGAATTTCGCGTTGCGTTGTGTACGCGAAAGAGGTTCTGGAGACTCTGGACGTCCCGTGCACTGACGATGAATTCAAGCAGTTCCTCACCCTGACGATCGCCACTCAGAATGAGACGAGGTTCAGAGAGAAAGTCAGGGGGTATATCTGCACGCAGCAGAAAAAGATCCGGCAGGAAATCGGGAAAGCCGAGCCGGACGCAATCGAGGTGCTGACACCTGGTCAGCTGATCCTCAAATTCCAGACCGGAATCAGGCCGGAATAAGCCGCTTACTTAAGTGCCTTCAAAAAAAACACAACAGGGTCGCCCCTATAAGGGCGGCCCATTTTTTATAGCGTAAAACCACCAGCTAAGCTGGTGGATGTTTATCATTTTGTTGCCAGAAACCACCAGTCAGTTTCGTGACTTTATTTGACAAAAAGAAGTTTATTTGCTAAAATAGAAGTACTAAGTTATTACTTTTAGTGCAATTAGTCGTGGTTTATTCTTCGGTAAGATAATTGTGCCTTAAGTGTGGGAAATCAATATTAGATAAAACAATAAGAGGATAAATGGAAAATAAAAAACAGGCCGAAGCTGCGCGTAGAGCAAAATTGCTCAAAATGCGCAACGAACGCCTACCAGATATTAAAAAACAATTTGAAGAAAATCAGAAACGTAATTTTAATGCTAATTTTGCTCCTGGTGGCAAAGATGAAAAGCTTGTCCGTGGCAAAAAGACTGTCGCAAAGAAAAGTGCAAAAGTTGCTGCAAAACGAGCGCCGAAAGTCACTAAGAAGAATAATGCAAAAACTAGCAAATCTACGCAGGCCGCGACCGACAAAAAACGCGAGGTGAATCTACTCGTTAGTACTCGCAAGGGCGAGATGGTGCACCATCAGCGTATGTTGAGCCAAGACGTAAATGCGCAGGCTACACAGCATATTATTGGCATTCCGGTCAATAAGTCTCGCTACAATGGCTACAATGGCAAGCAAGTCACTATGGCGCAAATCAAATCTGCCCGTCAGCATCGCGATGCGGTTCGCATTATTCCAATTGGTGGTCTTGGTGAAATTGGCATTGGCAAGAATATGACCGCAATCGAATATCAGGGCGAAATTATTCTAATCGATATGGGTACACTATTTGCTAGCGAAGATTATCCAGGCGTAAATTACATGGTTCCCGATGCTGAGTGGCTTGCAAATAACCGCGAAAACGTCAAAGCAATCCTTTTTACGCACGCACATCTAGATCACATTGGCGCCTGTAAACATCTTTTGCCATATTTTGGCCATCTCGTGCCGATTTACGCGACTGGTTTCACGATCGGTATGATCAAGAAACAAATGTCCGAGCTGTCCGATGTTCCAGAAATGAATTACCACGAAGTTGACCCATTTAAGCATGAGAACATAAAACTATCCGAGCATCTTTCGGCTGAATTTGTTCACATCTTGCACTCCATACCAGGCAATACTTCTATCGTTATTCGTACGCCGAACGGCAATATTCTATTATCGGGAGATTGGCGCTTCGAAGCGAACCCGATGGATACTCCAGCCGACTACGATCGCCTACTCGAGATTCGCGACAAAGAAGGTTATGCATTATTATTGAATGAGTCAACGAATATTGACACTCCGGGCACTCATCCTCATTCCGAATACGATGTTGGCGACAATATGGGGCGCGTTATGGATCACTATGCCAATGGTCGCGTAATTATCTCTTGTTTCTCGTCGCAAGTGAAGCGTATCGAGCTTGTTTTAAAGGAAGCCGCCGCACGCGGACGCAAAGTTGCTTTTGCTGGCTACTCTATGATTAACAACGTAGAGGTCGCGCTTCGCGCCAAGGCTATTAAGATACCGAAAGATACCATCATGAAGATGGAAGATATTATTAAACTCCCAGACGAAAAAGTCACCATAGTGTGTACGGGTTCTCAGGGCGAAATGAATGCTGTGCTCAATCGTATGGTATCTGGATCGCATCGCTACATTAAAATCAAAGCGACCGACACGATTGTCTTTAGCTCTAATCCGATTCCTGGCAATGAGCCTAGAGTTGTTTCTACGGTAGGAGGACTCTTACGCGAAGGAGCTCAGGTTATTCAGAATGGAAAAACGCACTTGACTAATATCGGCCCGCTTCATCTCTCTGGCCATGCCTATTTTGAGGACCATGTTAAATTTGTGACCGACATGCAACCGAAGAATTACATGCCATATCATGGCGAATTCTATATGCTCCAACATAATGCGGAAATGGCAGAAAATATTGTTGGCATTCCAAAAGATCGCATTGTCGTGGCGGATGATGGTGATATTGTTGAGCTTATGCCAGACCAGACTATTCATAAGAATGGTCGCATTCACGTCGGCAACAAACTTTACGATGACGCCGATCAGCAGGTTAATGAGGCCGTCGTCAAGGATCGTATCCATATATCGCGTGAAGGCATCTTTGTTGTTATTCTTACTCTCAGCAAGAAAACTGGTCGTCTAATCAAGACTCCAGATATTGTATCGCGGGCATTTATTTACCTCGATAATTCCGAGGAGCTGATCGGTAAGATTCGCCACTATTTGCGCGCCAAGACTGACCATAGCATCTCTACGGATGACAATATTAAGACTATGAAGGAAGAAATCAAAGAAGATGTTACACATATTCTCTTTGATGCGACTGGGCATACTCCAATCGTTATTCCGGTCATAAATAAAGTCTAGGAACAATAAACAAAAAATGCCACCATATTGGTGGTATTTTTTTGTGTGATATAATTTACATAAGCAATATAGGAGAATTCGTACATCATGAATAAAAAGACTAAGAAAAAATCCGAACAATATGCACCATTCTGTAGTATTGTACCAATTTGTACTCTTGTAGCTATCCTTACAGCAGTGCTAGTTACCCTTATATTTTCAATCGCCTTCGTCCAATCATTTAAGTTTGAAACCAAGCCTACTTATAGCGTTTCGGGCGCATTTAAGGATGCTATTATGAATGCCAAGAAAGACGATGACGATATTACTCTGTTGAATAGCGAAGCAGTTGTCGACTTCTTTGTGAGCAGTAAAAGTGGCTTTATTTACGCTTCTAGCAAGGATTGTAATGACTGTACCAGCTTTGGAGAAACACTTGCCATAATTGCTAAAAAGGTTGAGGTTGCGGATATTTATCACTACGAATATGATCCAACGAGCACTGAGAGAGCTGAAATTTCGGCTCGCGAGGTTATGGCCGATCGAGACAATATGCCAGCCCTTGTTTATGTTAAAAATGGTCATATTTATGACCGCCTCGATGACCCAAGTAGCGAGTCAGACTTGAGCACATTCTTGGCTAAATACAAGTGATTCTTTGCTCATTAAAAAGCCGCCCTCGCAATTGGGCGGTTTTTTAAGATATAATATTCATATGGAGCAGATTATTTTTGTCGACAAGCCATCTGGCATAAGTAGCTTTGGTGTCGTTGCGCGCGTCCGCAGAGTTCTTTCCGAACAGGTTGGGCACAAAGTAAAGGTTGGCCATACTGGCACGTTAGATCCTTTCGCTACTGGGTTATTAATATTATTGGTTGGTAAAGCCACTAAGAAAGCTCCAGAGCTTACTAAGCTTGACAAAGTGTACGAAGCTACAATCTGCCTAGGCGCCACTTCTAGCACTGGCGACCCAGAGGGTGAGATTGTCGTAATGAGCCCAAAACCAGATATTTCGCGTCAAGATATTGACGCGGTACTCCAAAAATTTACTGGCGAAATCGAGCAAACTCCGCCCGCTTTTTCGGCAATTAAAATCAATGGCCAACGCGCTTATAAGCTTGCGCGCGCAGGCAAGACCGTTGAAATCCCCAAGCGTAAAATTCGAGTTTTCTCCATTGATATCGTCAGCTATTCGACGCCATTTTTAAAAATTCGTGCTCATGTTAGTAGCGGGACTTATATTCGCGCACTTGCCGTGGATATAGGCAAAGCGCTCGGCTGCGGCGCTTATTGCGCCGAACTCCGCCGCACCAAGATTGCCGACTACGATATTGCAAAGCTACCCTTATTTGAGCTACCGAAATAGCCCTAAGGATAAGATTTGTCCATTTGCACACTAGCGTTCAGGCGGGGCAAGGTTAGCACTGAGTGTGACTACAGCACTGACACCAAAGACAAGATGTTTAGATTCTTAACACTAGTTGATTTTAATATTCTTTTTAATCCGCCATTAGAGATGCTATATAATTAAATACATGTTTGATCTTCAGAAACGATTAGATGCGCTAAAGGCTGATTTTGATGCTACTTGGGAGAAACTCAAGATTGACCAAAAAATGATCGATATGCAAGCGCTCGAAGAAGAGGTTGCTGTACCAGAAATTTGGAATAATCCAGACGACGCACGCACTAAAACTACACGATTGGCTAATCTACATGACGAACTTGACCCATGGCGCCTATTAAAAACACAAATTAAAGATATTTCGGAATTGATGGCGCTAGGCGACGATTCTTTACGGGGCGAATTTGCCGAACAACTCAATGCGATGGAAGAAAGTTTGGCAAAATTATGTCAAGCATTACGGTTTACGGGGAAATATGATCGCAATGATGCAATTATGCGCATTACGGCTGGCGTCGGCGGCACGGAAGCGATGGATTGGTCTAGTATGCTTGAGCGCATGTATCTGCGTTGGGCGGAGCAAAACGGAGTAAAGGTTCAAATCTTAGATCGCGTGGCCGGAGAAGAGGCGGGCATTAAAACTTGTGTTATGGAATTATCTGGCGTTAATATCTACGGTAAATTAAAATCCGAGCATGGCACCCACCGCCTGGTGCGCCAGAGCCCATTTAATGCCGACCATCTGCGCCAGACTTCGTTTGCGCTCGTTGAAGTGTTGCCAGTTATTCTTGATGATTCGGAAGTACAAATCGATCCAAAAGATCTGCGCATTGACGTCTATCATGCGGGCGGACATGGTGGGCAGTCGGTAAATACAACAAATTCTGCCGTGCGTATTACGCATATCCCGACCAATACGGTAGTAGCTATCCAGAATGAACGTAGCCAGCTCCAGAATAAAGAAAAAGCCATGGAGATTTTGCGTGGCAAGCTTCAGCAGATGATGCAGGATCAAAATGCTGAGTCGGTCGATAAACTTCGCGCTGGCGAATCGGCTAGCTGGGGGCAGCAGATACGCAATTATGTACTCCATCCCTATAAGCTCGTGAAAGATACGCGCACTAAATACGAAGAGACCGACGTCGATGCTGTGCTAAATGGCGACATTAATAATTTCATAGAAGCATTTTTGGACAATTAATAGCGCTTATGTTACGATAAGAAATATGATATTGCTCGATAATGTTGTCAAGTACTATCCGGGCGACAAAGAGCCTGCACTAGATCACGTCTCCTTATCTATTAAACCAAAGGAATTTGTTTTTTTGGTCGGTAAATCTGGCGCTGGCAAGTCTACTCTTATCAAGATGCTCACTCGCGAAGAGAAACCTACTTCTGGCAAGATTATGGTCGGTGGTATCGACTATGATTATCTTAAAAAGCGTCATATTCCACACCTCCGTCGCCGCTTAGGTGTAGTCTTTCAAGATTATAAACTATTGCCAAATCGTACCGTACACGAAAATGTTGCTTTTGCGCTCGAAATTGTAGGCGTTTCTAATTCTGAGATCAAGCGTACGGTCCCTAAGGTTCTTGAACTCGTCGGCCTTGCCGATAAAGGGCATAAATTCCCCGCAGAGCTTTCTGGCGGCGAACGCCAACGTGTCGCGATTGCACGTTCAATGGCGCGCCAGCCTAAGATTCTTATCGCCGATGAGCCTACTGGTAATCTAGACCCAGAAACGTCATGGGGCATCGTACGCCTCCTTGAAGAGATTAACAACTTTGGTACTACGATTTTGATTACTACTCATGATGAACAAATTGTAAACCAGCTCCGTAAGCGCGTGATTACTATTCGCAATGGCAAGATGATTGGCGACCAAAAGAATGATGGCCATTATGACCTCGATGCTATTCGTACGCGTATTGTTAAGCGTCCACTTGCTACCGCAAAACATACTGCGCCAACGGCCGACGAGATTCGTCGCGCCACTAATTCCCGACCAATTACTGCTCAGGGGGCGGTCAGGCCAACGCCGAGAAGAAGGGTAATTTAATCATGACAAAAAGCAAGATGACTAAAGAAGAAAAACTCGAAGCAAAGAAAACTGCCCAGATCAGTAAAGAGCGTCTTAGGCGTATTACTAAGACACGCAAACATTATTTGCGCAATAATCATCGCGTAATTAAATATGGCGCTAAGAGTTTTGTACGCAATACCTGGCTAAGTGTTGCCGCTATTGCGATTATGGTAGTCACATTAGTCGTATTATCGGCTACACTCATTGCCGCCAATGCCTTAGGTTCCGCTATCCAGCAAATAAGCGACAAGGTTGATATTTCGATCTATCTCAAACAGGGCGCCTCAAAAGCTCAGGTTGACGGTGTAGTACAAAAGATTAAAAAACTCGACAGTGTCACCGAGGTTCGTATACTTTCTCCCGAAGAGGCAAACAAAAATATCATCGACAAGCTTATTAAGGAGTCGAACATTACCGATCAAGATTTAATCAAGACTATGCGTGAGGCGCCAAATAAGATTTCTTGGACCCTCAATGTTCAGATGGCTGACCTCAATAGAACCGATGAGCTCCAGAATCTAGTCGACAACAGCGAAGAAATCCAATCCCTGCTTGACGAAGTTACGAAACCGACATATGCCTCTAGCCATCGCGAGACTATCGAAAAAATCGCCGATATTATGAATCGCGTGCGTATAATCGGTCTGTCGGCGGCTGGCGTGTTTGCTATTATTGCGATCTTGGTGGTCTTCAATACTATTCGAATGGCAATCTTTAATCGTAAAGAGGAGATTTATATGATGCGTTTAGTTGGCGCTAGTCGTTGGTTTATTGTTGGTCCATTTGTGGTCGAGGCGAGCATTTACGGTATCGTCGCTGCGCTAGTCGCTTCAGCCGCGATTTATGCTGCTCTCTACGCGGTCCGTAATCAATTCGATGGTATGCTAGACTCGACTATTAATATAATGGTACAATACTGGTATACAGTTGTTTTAGCTCTCATTGCCGTCGGTGTAATTATTGGGGTCATTTCGGCTTTCTTGGCTACAAAAAAATATCTCAAACAGAAATAATATTATATACTAGTAGGAGCTTCGCCGACCGACTTGCTAAGTCTTTTTGCTTATGCTATAGTGTGAACTATGAAAATCTGGCGCAACATTTCCTGTATACTGGTTGCCGCGGCGATTCTTCTTACTAGCTTCACCTCAATTCCGGCATCGGCAACTCTAAAAGAAGACCTCAATGAGGTTAATTCGAAGATATCTGAGCTTAGCGATCAAATAAAATCATACGAAAAGGAAGCAAAAGAACTAGCCGCGCAGGCGGACTCTATCTCAAAGCAGATTGCCATTCTACAAAATGAACAAGCCAAGCTAAAAAAACAAATCGAGCTTAAGCAAGCTGAGCATGATCAGATTGTCTTAGAAATCGAGGCGGTGCAAAAGCGCATAAACAATAATTATGAGATTATCGGTTACGTCATTGCTCAGTATTATTATAACGACAGCGTTTCTACTATTGAACGTATCGCGTCATCGGATAACTTTTCATCCTTCGTCGATGAGGAGGCTCATCTCAGTAATGTTTCTGATACTCTTAGCCAAATTGTTGAAGAGAATAAAGCTCTCAAAGTCAGTCTTACACAAAAGAAAAAGCGTGCCGAGCAGATTCTGGCCGACTTGGATGCTCAAAAGGAACAGTTAGCTGCAAGTGAGGCACAGCAACAAACACTTCTTACGGAGACTCGAAATAATGAAAGCAAATATAATAGCCTAAAAAGCGAAGCCGCCAAAGAGCGCAAGGCGCTTGAGGAGCAACAGCAAAAAATCTTACAAGAAATCGCTCGAAAATATAGCGCTACCGGTATTACGGCCGGAGATCCTAATAAAGGCGGATACCCTTACAGTGGCCAATGCCCAGCCGCCAGCTTGAATGGCACTCAATATGGCGATCAATGGGGAATGTATATATGCGAATGCGTTAGCTATGCTGCCTGGAAAGTTTATCAGCAATATGGCTATATGCCATATTGGGGTGGTCGCGGCAACGCTGCGCAGTGGCCGTACAATGCACGTGCGGCTGGCTATACGGTTAGCAGTGTACCGCGCGCAAAAACAGTTGGTATTTCCCAAAGTGGCCCTTATGGCCACGCGGTGTGGGTTGAGGCTGTCAGTGGTAATCGTGTTTATATTTCGCAGTATAATTATGCCAACGAAGCAACGAACTGGTTGCCAGGCGACTACTCTGAGCAATGGATGAATGCTTCCGCATTCGTCTATATCTACTTTAAGTAGCCTAAAATGCAACTCCAGAGAACCGTCGTTTTAATTTTTGGTATGCTAAAATATTCTTATGGCTAATAATGCAAAATCTCATAATTCAACCCGAACACTCTATGATGCGCCAATGCGCGCCGAAAGAAAAGTTAATCTAACCACAGCAATTATCGTCTCCGCTATTACTATGGCGATTGGTGTTATTGTTGGCGTTAATATTGATACTATTAGCTCTAGTGTTAATAGCGCACTTGGCCAAAAGACTGTCGATACGGTAGACTTTAGCCCGCTCGAGGATCTCTATCGAGATTTAGCAACCGAGTTTGATGGAAAACTAGACAAAGCAAAGATTATCGAAGAGGCAAAACGCGGTCTCGTTAATGGTGCAGGTGATAAATATACGTATTATATGACCGCCGCGGAAGCCGAAGAGTTTAATAAAGAGCTCGAAGGCGATGTTGGCGCGGGTATTGGCGTAGAAATCGGAGAGCGCGACAATCTCGTAAAGGTACTTCGCACGACACCGGATAACCCAGCTCGCAAAGCCGGTATCCTAGCTGGTGACATTATTTATAAAGCCGATGATGAAGACATTAGTAATTTAAGTGTCGAAGACGTTGCAAAAAAATTGCGCGGCAAAGCTGGGACAAAAGTCAAACTGACTATCGTACGCGATAAAGAGGAAAAGACTTTCGAGCTTACGCGCGAAATAATTAATAATGTTAGCGTTTATTCTGAATATCGTGGCGATACTGCTATTATTACAATCACTCGTTTTGATAGTGATACTGGCAAGTTGGCGCGCGAAAAAGCGCAAGAAGCTATCGATAAAAAAGTCAGCAAAGTTATCGTTGATTTACGCAACAATGGTGGCGGCTATGTATCTGCCGCTCAAGAGGTTGCCTCGCTCTGGGTTGATAATGGTAAGCTAATTGTTGCGCAAAAGTCGCAGACGGGCCTTTATAACGAAAAAACTTACGCAAAGGGTAGCCAAATCCTGAAGAACATGAAGACTATTGTGCTCGTCAATGGCTCGACTGCTTCGGCGTCCGAAATCGTTGCTGGTGCACTTAAAGATTATGGTCTAGCAAAGTTGATTGGCGAAAAGACATACGGTAAGGGAAGTGTTCAGACTCTTGATCGACTGAGTGGTGGCGAAATGCTCCGTGTAACGGTTGCTAAATGGTATACTCCAAACGACAAAAACATTAATGGCGAGGGTATAGAGCCAGATAAAAAAGTCGAACGCACTTTTGAGCAAATTAATAAAGAAATTGATCCGCAACTTGATGCAGCACTCGCAGAGTAGTCTGTTATACTAGATAAGTAAAGGAGGTAAAATGGAAGAAAAACCAGAATTTGACGTATTTCAGTGGGCAAACTCCGTCGATGAAGTAAAAAATAACATTTCAGTAGAGCTATTCTTATTCAACAAGAATTACACCCCATACAAAGTGCGCTACAGCGACGTCTTAATGCAGACGATTCGCTCAATGTTCATGCTTGAAGCAGTCGAGTACGTTATTAAAGAAGCCGACAAAGGCCTTGAGTGTCGCGAATACGAGCTCTCTGATGGTGAAGATAAAGTCATTTATCGCATCAATCTCGAAAAAGTAGGCCGCGCTGAAACGCTTATTCATCTTATCGAAAACGAGTATAAGGATATTGCTTTCTTCACTGACAATGAGTATGAATTTAAGCGTATCAAAGGCATCGTCGCGAAGTTTACTTACCCTGGCGATGAAGGTCAAAAGACTTTTTATATCGCTAAAGGCTTGGCGGCTAGCTCCGCCCTCAAGGGCAAGCTCAGCTGGGAGCTTAATGGCGAAAGTTTTGAGCCGCTTACGGCCGATGTCGCCATTAAGGTTCCCGAGGGCAATGAGACTGCAATTGTTGATGGTAATATTGTAATTTTCAACCAGTCCAAGTTCGAGAAGCTCTTCCAATACGATTATAAACAGCAAGTGATTTCTGAGCAGAAAGCTAAAGAGCTTCAAGATGCATATAGTCTCAGTTTTCCGGAAGGGCTTACGCTTAATGCCTTACTGGAAGACAAAAAGCCGCTCGTCAAAAAGTTGCAAGCTGTCGAGATTGGCGAGATGAAGCAAGATCAACTTCTCGATTATGCCGACGAAATGCAGCTTGAACTCATGACTGATGATGATGGTAGGATTATCATTATGGACGACAAGGACCTAAATATGTTCGTCAACCTCCTGAGCGAAGATTATTTCGTATCGCCAGTCAATGGGCGCCGCTACGAAATTAAAAGCAAGAAACTCCTCGACGACCCCGAAGGAGAGCCTCCGCGCGGCTAATAAATCATAAATAAAGGATGGGTTATATGAAGAGTATAAATAATCAATTTAAATGCAACTGCTTAGCGCCAGTGCTTTTAGTAGCTATAACGGTAGCCTTAGCGGTCGCTGCTGCTATAGAAATTATTACATATATTAACACTGAGCAGATAAGTGCATCTTTTGAATGTTCGAATTGTGAAGACACTGTTATCATTGGCAAGAATATCGACGACAATATACGCCGAGGCGAATATCATAGCACAATCGTTACGCTCATCTGTGCGACACTTCTTTCTTTCTCTGTAGACGTAGCTTACATATCTCTTAAGAATAAAAAATGATTATATGTTAATTGACACGCATTGCCATATCCATGATAAGGGTTGTTTTGAGCTCCCGCCAGATGAAACTCTGGCACACATGCATGAGAATGGCGTCGATAAGTGTATTGTAATCGGCACCGATCCGCTAGATTCGGTCGTAGCACGCAATTTTGCCCTTCAGCACGCGGAAGTGTGGTGGACTTATGGTTATCACCCGAACGATTATGACGGTAACAAAGCGAAACTCGAATCAGACCTCAAGCTAGCCAAAAGCGACACCTTAAAGAGTGAAAAACTGGTCGCAATCGGCGAAATTGGCTTAGATTATCATTTTGACGGCTATCGCCGTGATTGGCAGATATACCTACTCGAGAATATACTCCAGATTGCTCAAGATATGCAATTGCCAGTCAGCTTCCATATTCGCGATGCTTTTGACGATTTTTGGCCAATTTTTGACAATTTTCACCTTGTTCCTTCTGTCCTTCACTCTTTTTCGGATAGTGAAGAGAATCTCGAGCGAGGTATAAGGAAGGGGTTATACTTTGGCGTCAATGGTCTTTCTACCTTTGCGCAAATACCGCATCCACCGCTTGAGAGAGTGATCTTAGAAACTGACGCTCCCTACTTGACACCGAAGCCATTTCGTGGTACAATAAATATGCCAGGTTATATTAAGAATATAGCCGAATGGGCGGCAGGGCATTACAACTTGGACTTTAATGAAATTGCCAAAGTTACCTCTGCGAATGTCAATAAACTATTTAAGATATAGGAGGATTGCTGATTGTTATGTATGACGATTGTGATATAGATGCAACCTTTCATATTCCGGAACTCGATTCTATAGAAGTTTCCGCAGAAAAGGAAAAAGTGGCCGAATACAATGTTGCGCCAGTTGTTCAGCAGGTGCCCGTCGAAACTAGTCCTACGCCTATTGCGTCCGTCGTTCAAGCGGATCCTATTCAGGCTGTGTCGACTACTTCTTTTGTGCCAGTACAATATAGAACCGAACCCACTCGTGACGATAAAATATTATTTCAGGAATTAAGCGCGGTTTCTGATGAGGTAATAGAATGCCGAAACAAGGTCTTAGACGGCGTCTTATAGGCTCAATTAAGTCATCCGCTACTCGCCCGAATCGTGACGAACGTCGCAAGGCAGTCGAGCGCGATCTTATCAATGCGGAGTCCGCTTTAGGGCGCTCAATTTTTGGCGAGATAAAACAAGGTCATTCGCGTGAATTCTTCTGTCTCAAGAAGAATGTTTGGCTTTGGTATGAAGATGGCCTCATGATTCGTTATGAGGTGCGCGAGAACGGTGTTTATAAACAAATTGGAAAAAGTACAAACTATCAAAAAGTTACTGGTGAGGAATTGCAGAATTTTCGCAACGCTACCAAGGCGTATTTAAAATTAATTAAAACTCGCATCTATAATCATTAGAATTGCCTACTATTATGGTAAAATATGCTTATGCTTCAAAAATTGCGAGCATTGCGTACGAATGAGAACGTTCTAATTGCGGTTGATGTTTTATTGCATAGTAAGTCCGCTTTTATGAACGTATTTTTGATGGCTTTTATGATTCGCACTTCGCTTCAAGATTCGCCGTCGAGTTTCTTGGTTTATAGTATTGTGCGTTACGCATTGATGGGTATTATTTCAATTGCCCTACTTGGCCTAACTAAAAAACATACTCTTGCCGCATGGCGTGCGAGTATGCTCTTTTCGGTGTTGCAGATTGTGGGTGTAATTTTGCTTGATAGTAGGGCAGCATATTTTCCATTCGTAATTGCTATTTTCTCGGCTTTCGAATCTGTCTTATATTGGCGTCCCAAAATGTATTTTGACACTACAGAAGTCTCCGACGATCGACGTCTGCGCTTTAAGACTGTCGGCCAAACTTGGATTGAATTCGCCAAAATTGCAATGCCAATTATTCTTGGTGTAATAATTGTTAATTCTAGCTATGTTTATACGGCAAATATAATCTTGGTTATTTCAATCTTTCAGCTGTTGCTTTCGGTACTTTTTCGGCCAACCACGCCTCAGAAGCATACTAAGAATCATTCTCCAATGGATGTAGCGCGCTTTATGTTAAAACATGACTCTATGCACAAAATTATTTATCTTTCGCTCCTGCGCGGCGTCATCGTATCTAGTGCTGGCTACCTGTTTGTCTCGCAAATCAATGTCTATCGTAGCGCCAACTCGGATCTTGACCTAGGCATTTATATGGCATTAGCGTCATTTGTCTCGATTGTAATTCTATGGATTTATCGTCGCATCGACCATCATAAGGTTCTTCAAAAAACCATGCTTTTTTCGCTCTTGCCGCCAGCAATCCTATTGCCACTATGTGCTATTTTGATACCGAATAATCCTGTGATTGCGATTGTCTTTTATGTATATGTGCAGTCTGTTATCGAGAGCTTCTATAATAGCGCGCTAACTGTAGCTCGCCTTCAAGATATTGTCAGCCGTCACGTCAAAGATGAGTCTTATCATGTCGAAGTCGAATCGTTCGCCGAAGTCTTTTTAACGATTGGTCGCGTTGTGACTATTTCTATCGTGCTGACATTAATTAACCTCGGCTTCGATTATCTATTGCTGCCATTTGCTCTTGTTTCTTCTTTTGCGATTTTCCCGCTCATCTATTTGACATTGCCTTCAAAAATGTGGCGTCATGATAAAATAGAGCCATGATTTATCTAGATTATGCTGCGGCAACGCCAGTATCCGACAAAGCTATCGAAGCGATGTTGCCATACTTCAATAAGGACTTCTTTAACCCGTCGTCGGCCTACTTGCCGGCCGTCAATGTGCGACATGCGTACGAAAAGGCCAAGAATGATATCGCCCACGTAATTGGCGCAAAAGGCGCCGATTTAGTTATGACTTCTGGCGCAACTGAATCGATCAATCTTGCTTTTTCAATTGTTACAAATAGCCCAGATTCGGAAGTGCTAATATCTGCAGTTGAGCATCCGTCTGTACTTGAAAATGCTAAGCGTGCCGGAAACTATCAGACCATTGCGGTTGATAAAAATGGTCGCCTCGATTTAGACGATTTTAAATCAAAACTAACACCTCGTATTCAGTTCGTTTCGATTTGTCTTGCTTCTTCCGAACTTGGAACTATTCAACCAATTTCTGATGTTTCTCGTATTGTTACTGAAGAGCGCCAGCGACGGGCTTTTGCTGGCGAAAGAGTGCCGTTATATTTGCATACCGACGCCTCGCAAGGATTAGGTTTGCTCGAGGTAAAAATAAACCGCTTGGGCGCAGATTTAATCACTCTTAATGCTGCTAAGGTTTATGGCCCTAAGGGTATTGGAGCTTTATATGTTGGGCACAATGTGAAACTCGAACCATTAACTGTTGGTGGCGGCCAAGAAATGGGATTACGTAGTGGTACCGAAAATGTAGCTAGCACAATTGCCTTCGCAGTCGCAATAACTGAAGCCGAAAAACACCTCAATAGCGAACGTAAGCGCCTACAAGAGTTAAAACAAAAGTTTCGTCATAGCCTCGAAGATTTACCAAATATTATATTTCTTAGCAAAGAAAAGTTTCAATTAGTCAATTATCTGCCAATTACCTTGCCTGGACTTGATGCCGAACGTCTTATTTATGCTCTTGAAGATAGGGGAGTGTACGTCTCGACTGGCGCTGCTTGTGCGGCGAGCAAAGGTGTTAAGTCTCCAACTCTTATGGCGATTGGGCTGAGCGATGATGAAATCGCTGGGTCGTTACGCATTACGATGGGAAAACAGACAGATGATAAGTCTGTCCTCGATGCTAGCGCTATTATTCATGAGGCCGTAAACTCAGAGCTAGCCCGATTATCTAGATAACTTTACCAACATTTCAGACCCACTTTGTAATCGCAACGATAGCTGTCGCCACCTGAATTCTGTGTATAATTAAGCCCTTGGGTTGTATTTGGCGCGACGCTATCGCTATTACTTTCCTCCAGGTCGCTTTCTGTAATTTGCTTTTCGCGAGCCTTGTCGATGGAGTTATCTTGGGCGTCATGGCTTCTGTTCATTTCATTAATAGCCTCGTTTCTACTATTAACTATGCGGTCTTTTGCATTATCGGAAGAATATGATTTTCCATCTTCATTATTACGCCCAGCGCAATCGTTGCTATATAGGACCGCCTCTGCGAAATAATATAATTCTATCGATTCGGCATAATTCCCGCC
This sequence comes from uncultured Candidatus Saccharibacteria bacterium, assembly GCA_947303945.1. Lineage (GTDB taxonomy): Bacteria > Patescibacteriota > Saccharimonadia > Saccharimonadales > Saccharimonadaceae > UBA2834. Next base: position 15,655 of record CAMYZS010000017.1, read on the forward strand.
AGCCCGTTTAATATCGGCCTGCTTTTCTATACTCAATGAGTAATTCTCATATACCTTACAAATTCGATCTTTGGGCGGATTATTTTCGATACTTTTTCGGAAACTTTCTTCCGCATTATTAAACTCTCCCATTCGCAATAAGGCGACCCCCTGATTATAATCGGCAAGATACGGTTCTAAGATATTCATTAAAAAACGTGTTTCAGTTATGCCGTGTGCGATTGGGAAATTGCTATTATGGTAACTGACAAGATAGACAAGATTATAAAACCAACTTGATAGGAAGAATAGTGATATAGCCATAATTATAGCAATAGGGATTGCGTATAGACTTAGCAAATGTTTACGCTTCGCTTTTCTAGTTTTGTCTTGATCTAATAAGGATGGATCTAAGTTTATCATTTCTTTACCTCTCGCTCCGCTAATAAGCTATTAAAATCTCGAGAAAATTCTACCAACAATAATACGCCCGCTAACATTGTAAAAATCCAATAGGTTTCAAAAGCCACGTTTATGTCGGAAGCATCATCAAGGTACTGGGTATTTTTAATGTTATCTTTTGCGCTCTGGATTATCTGGTCAATACCATCTGTTGATTTTACAAAGTTAAACCCATAAAGCTTGGCGGTGTCCTTTAAGAAAATCTCATCGATTCTAGAGACGACCTCCTTATTTTCTTCGTCGGTGACAAAAAGACTACTTGGATGTTTGCGATATGATAAAACGCCAGTATCGGTGTCAAGGTAGGCTACATAATTTGGTACTTTGCCGCCTTCGGCTGAGCCATATCCAATTACCGCCCCATACGCAACCGAACTGAAGTCGTCTTTAGCTAGATTGTAGCTTTGGCTCCCATTAATTGCATTTTCGCCATCACTCATAATGAAAACGGCTATTTCTGCATCTTTCTTAGTTTTTGAGTAGTTATTTATATAATCTGCCGCTTCTTTTATTAATTTATTCAAGTTGCTCCCCTCGCTTGATGAGGTATTCTTTGGCCCAAGATTCCTTGCTAGGCTTAACGCAGTTTTTATATCCGAGCTAACTGGCATCATTCTGTACGTTATGACGTCCTGCGCGAAAATACCAACTCTTGGCATCTCGAAATTATTAATTATTTTCTCCATATCAGCAGACAACGCTTTAATGCGAGCCTTATTATCTTCGTCTTCGACGGCCATACTACCAGTGTTGTCGATTATAAAATATAAAACAGTATTTGAGTGAAGAGATTGCGTCTTGGCTTCGGATGGAATGGCTGGCCTCAGTAAGGCTACTAAGAGTAACGTTAAAATCCCCAGGCGGATATAATTACTACTTTTGCGATATTTTCGGTTGGCGGTGCAAAAAATAGCAATAATTATAACGAGTGCCAGAGATGCTATAACTACATAGATTGGGATGATTGGTTTTAAGATCATATTCTAATTCTCCAGGCAATAAGTAAAAATAGTGTTGTGGATATGATTGCGACTACTGCTACAATAGAGGGAGAGTCTATATAAGCGTACTTTCGCTCACCGTCGTGCTTGACGGCTTCTTGCTTAAGTATTTCGTCGACAATCTCGTTTGGCTGCAGCCCACTGAAGCCAATTGAATAGTAGCTGCCACCAGTGGCTAAAATTGCGTTCTTATACTTCACACTGTCGGTGGAAAGATTGGATCCGGGATTAACTTGAGAAGTATCGATACCATATAGAGCAATTCCGTAACGCGCCGCAAAGTTAGCTGCTTTTTCGATAGTGATTGTTCCGATGTTCTGAATATTATCAGTAGCAATAATCATTGATAATGACCTATTTTCGTCCTGAAGATGATCAAAATTATTAATACAGTTCACCACGCCTGAGCCAACGTTAGACATACCACCGACGGACCGAGTGTAGAAGCTAACTCTCTTTGCGCCATCGAAATAAAAACTATTGCCAAGCATTTCGAGGGAAGATTGGAGCGACGCATAGTCGTCCGTTAATGGGGATAGGATGGTTGCTTTTGTAGCAAATATTGAAATCCCGACTCGCTGTCCTTTTAGGTTGTCTACGATTTCACTTAAATAATCAATTAGGTTCTCGCGGATATTATTAGTCGATCCGCTCACATCGATGCAGAGCATAATATCGCGCGTATCATATTCTGGTTCTAGGGTTTCTACGGAAATCGGTCGCGATGAGACTAGTGTCGTAGAAGAAATTGCAACCGTAAAAGACAATATCATTAGAACTAGTAAGAAACGATAACGCATGCGTACTTTTTCATACTCGGGCAGGCTACGTATTCTTTTACTATGTGCAATTATCCTAGCCTTTTTAATAGTGCGTCGCTTTGTGCTAAAACGATAAAGTGATAATGAAACAATAATAATTATTGCTAATGTCGGAATAATGAATAGCCAAGCATATCTCATGATTGCTGCTCCTTTATGAGCTCGCGGGCTTTTTCGGCCGATTGTGCTACTGAGCCCTCTTCAAGACCGTTGAATTCATCTGGATAATATTCTTCAATTATTTGTGTTAGATGCTCGTGGCGGGATTTCTTAAGGTCGGCCAATGTTAGAATGTCGGCATGAAAACCGAGTGCTTCGTAGTAGAAAAGACGCACAATTAAGCTTAACTGCTGATGTGCAACTGATGCTTTAGTCCTATGGTTTCTAAAAAGGCGCTCAACCTCGTCGACCATCGCGAGGTACTTATCCTTGAGTGCGTCTAAATCAAGCTTTTTAGGCTCTTGCGACTTCAGGTTCGCTAAACTCTTAATTTCTTTTTTGCGCGTTAGGTAAAAGATTATAGCGATAACGCCAATCGCTACGCCAAGAAAGAGCAGGCCAATCAGTAGCCAAATAAAACTATAGTAGAATGGCCCATTCATTAACTCACTTACGTCTTGCATGTTTTTGCTCCTCCAACATTCTTATAATTGCCGGTATAGCATGCTCCGAACCGTCAACAAAGGTACTTGCGATACGGAAGTGATGTAGTGCTTTCTTTATTTTAACCTTTTGCGCATCGCGATAGTTTTTCTCAGCTTTAGCTAGCATTTTATTTTTGCGATAGAATTGTGGTAGTCGTACTTTCCCCTCAATATCGCGCACTTCTTTGTTTTGCAATATTGTGTTGGTCATTGGCGAATCTTCGACTAAAATATACATTTGCTCATGGCGTGCGTTTAGCTTACGAATAATTTCGCTATCTATCGTCTCGGCGTTATCTGGGTCGGTAATTACAATAATAAATAAGCGCTCGCGATAACCCTTTGCGATATAAGTCAATAGACTATTAATATTACTTTCGGGATTTTCTATGCTAATCGATTGTGCGTAGTGGCTGAGAAAGTTCTCTAAATAGGCCGTGTCTTCCTTCATTGCATAGCGTGTATTTCCTCCTGCATTTCCATAAACCATACCAGTTAAATCGCTATGATGTTGTGCCACGTAGGCTATTACGCCAGCACAAAAAGCTGCCACTTCGCCTTTAGCTTCGCCACTTGGCGCAAGCGTTGCCATCGAATTACCATTATCGGCCACTAGAAGGATATTATGTTTACGGATAGCAATATAGCGTCGAATCATCACATTACGCGACCGTGCGGTAGCCTTCCAGTCGATATCTTTAACATCATCGCCGTAGCTATATTCGCGCAAGTCGTCAAAATCCATGCTGCGCCCCTTAAACACTGAGCCGTAGTTGCCAGTCAAGACATTGCGTACTCGGTGCATCGAGTGAATGTCCATCCTTTTTTGAACTCTTACGAGATAGCCTGCCATTTTTATTATTTAATGATTTCCTATTATTAACTATGGAGTTTGAATTTTAGCGAAAATTGCGTCAATGATTGCTTCTGGGTGAACTTCGTCTGCGGCAGCCTCAAAGTTGAGAATGATGCGGTGGCGCAGTGCGGCATAACGTAGACGTTTAACATCGTCTGGGGTTGTATATGCGCGCCCCTCCATGAGTGCTATTGCTTGAGCGACTTTCATTAATGCAATACCGCCACGAGGGCTAACGCCATATTCGACATAGCGTGCCAAGCTAGCGTCGATTAGTTCGCGCGGATTACGAGTGGCTGTTACGATATTGATGATATAGTTTTTGATCGAATCATCTACTACGACGCGCTCGGCATAGTTTTGGAGCTTTTGAATGTCGGTAATATTAACTTTTTCGGAATCGTTAAGTGGGGCGGAGATATCGCCATTTAATGTAGAGTTGAGAATTTGCATCTCCTCATCGCGGCTTGGGTAGTTAACAATTTCCTTCAAGAGGAAACGGTCGAGCTGAGCTTCTGGAAGCTCATAGGTGCCCTCTTGCTCGATTGGGTTCTGAGTAGCAAGTACGATGAACGGCTCTGGCATTTTATACATGACGCCACCAACCGATACCTGGCGTTCCTGCATTGCCTCGAGCATTGCAGACTGTGTTTTTGCGCTCGAGCGGTTAATTTCGTCGAGGAGGATAAAGTTTGCATGGACTGGGCCGACTTTCGTTTCGAACGAGCCGGTATTGTAGTTGTAGATTTGCGTACCAATGATGTCACTCGGAAGAAGGTCTGGCGTGCATTGGATGCGGCTAAAAGTACCATTAGTGGCTTCGGAGATAGTCTTAGCCGCTAAAGTCTTTGCGAGACCAGGTACGGATTCTAATAATACGTGACTGTTCGCGATTAATGCTACGAGCATTGAGAGGCGCAATTCATCTTGGCCTACAACTTTCTTTTGATAGGCGGTGGTTATTTTTTCAATAATCCTTTTGGCATCGGCGAGGTCATTGTCGACGAGTAGGCTTTGATTATTTAGTTGGTCCATTTAATCTCCTTTTATGCCCAATACAGGCTAATATTATTTGCCATCTTAATTTTTTGTTCTTCCGTGAAGTTGTCTGGTTGATCGAAATAGTGGTCGTCGTCAAAGAAAGTATTTGGTAGAATATCCATATAAGTCACGCCGTCGGTCTCGATATTAAACTTATCGGAGATTTCCGAGGTAATATTGCCGCAAACGCCCGCTATTAGTGCTGGACGATATGATTTCAAGATATGTAGAGCGACCTCGATTTGGATTTGTGACGACAGAATATCTGCAAATAGTAAAATATTGCGGTTGTTAAACGCGGCTAGGTCAAAATTTGGATTCGGATCTTCCATGGAGTTAATTTGCGAGAAAGCATCGCGTTTGCGTTCTTCGATTACGCTCATAAAATCCATCGCTATATATTCATACTCGCCCCTAGAGATGGTCGGATTTAGCACGAAGTCGCCATTCTGAGTAATTGCGCCTAGCGTGCGCGTAACATCAAAGGGGTCTTGAATCTCGGCGTATTGCAGAATATATACGTAAGCATGCAAATGTGCGGCTAGTTCAATGCATGACACCAAAGAACTTTTCTTCAAGCAAAAAATAATCGAATCGGTACCTTTAAACTGTGTGAGTTTTTCTGCAAGCTGGTCGCCCAGAACCTGCCTGTTCGGATAGAACACGCCACCTCCAATTAAAATTACCCTACATAGATTTTACCATAAACTTTATTGCTCTTGTTGGGATGATTTTTATGGATTTGATGGTATAATATATCGAATGAAAGTCTTTCTAGGAATGTCTGGCGGTGTAGATTCTGCCGTGTCGGCGCATCTTTTGCGACAACAGGGGCATGAGGTGATCGGTGTTTATATGAAGAACTGGAGCAAGAACCTTCCGGGTATGAAATGTCCATGGGCGGAAGATTTAGCAGACGCAAAACGCGTCGCAGTCAAGCTCGGTATTGATTTTCGCGTGTTTGACTTCGAGGCAGAATATAAACAAAAAGTCGTCGACTATATGCTTGCCGAGTATCAAAAAGGCAATACGCCTAACCCAGATATTATGTGTAATCAAGAGATTAAATTTAAGCTCTTTGCCAACACTGCTTTTGAGCAGGGTGCCGAGGCGATAGCAACCGGCCACTACGCTCGGACGGACGGGGTGGCTCTATTAAAGGCTAAAGATGGAAATAAAGATCAAACCTACTTTCTCTATCGCATCACGGGAGATGTAATTGCTAAAACTATCTTTCCAGTTGGCGGCATGTTAAAGCCGGAAGTGAAAGCTTTGGCAGAAAAAATCGGCCTAAACGTAGCGCATAAGGCCGAATCAATGGGGGTTTGTTTTGTCGGGGAGGCTAATATGAAGGATTTCTTGGCGGAATTCGTCGAAACTAGACCAGGGAAGATCATTGACTATGATACCGGTAAGGAGTTAGGTGTGCATGATGGCGCGATTTTTTATACGCTCGGTCAGCGTCATGGTCTCGACATCAAAGCTGGACTCCCATATTATGTCGTCAAAAAAGACATGGAGCAAAATATTATTTATGTTTCGCAGAATCTTAATTCTCTGCGTCTTTGGACTAAGGAGGTGCAACTCAAAGATGTCGTTTTGCGTCATGGCGACGATGGCCGCCATATTCAGGCGCGTATTCGCCATCGTGCGCCTCTTGTCAATGCTGATTATTTCGATGGTAAATTAGTCTTTGCCGATGAACAAAAATCGCTAACTCCTGGCCAGTCGATTGTGTTTTATCGCGGCGATATTTGTCTAGGTGGCGGAATTATCAAGGCATAAGAAAACCGCTCTGTTGCTAAAGCGGTTCTTTTCTAGAGCTCGTTGATTTGACTCTTGCTGCATTGGGCCCTCTTGGGCGCTTACCATGCATTTATGAAGTCTGGATCCGGCTTGGGCATTTCGTCCGTGATGCCTTCCTGTTCGGCATAGGCCTTAAGGGCGCTTTCCCACCCCGCCAGGTCACATTTGCCGCTCCAGCATCTGTATGTCGTGGAGCCGGGTTCGACGGTTATAAGTATTGTCCAGGTAAGGATCGTCAAATTATACTTATCGTCAATTAAGTCACATTCCAGAACGACTACAGTTTCCGAACGGTCTTTCTCGGGGTCTATCTCAGTCTTTTCGACAGTCATTGCTCGCCAACGATTTCTTTTAGCCATTTCCGTAAACTCGTCTATGATGGCGGCCGACCTTTCTTCAAGATTCGTCGCCTGACGATTTCTTTCGGCTTTCGCTCCATTCGTATATCCAAGGCAGAACATAGCTGCACTGATGACAACGAGCAGTAAAACGACAGGAATAATCTTTTTCATAAGTCCTCCCCTAAAGATCTTGTACATTTTTATAGCTACATGGCACAATTATAGCACGAATAGCATAAAAAGTCAATAGATACGTATTAACTCAGCACCTTTGCAACATTTGCATAGGCGTCATATACTTTAGCCCC
>CAMYZS010000018.1 GCA_947303945.1 uncultured Candidatus Saccharibacteria bacterium
CTAAAAGGGTATTAACAACTAGAATGTTGTGCAACTTGTTTGGAAGGTGAACCCCTCATGTTTTTTCTGCTAAAAATGAGATATTCTCCCCATAATCTGTTAAAACCTGGTTAATTAAGCTCCACCAAGAGGAATATAAAATAATTTTCAACTATTTCGTAATCTGTTAGTGTCTGTTAAATCATTAGACAATCTGGCCTATATGCTATTTTTAAAAAACTTTGCTATTTCTAAATCGCGCTTATCAGAAAAGTGACCGCTATAGCTATTTACTTTGTCCGACTAACTACTATTACTCTAATATATGCATACTTGAGATAAAAAGCCCCTCGGCCTTCCACGCAGGGGCGTGGTCAGTCGAGGGCTATGCGCTTTATTGTACGGGAGGGGATGGAGTGTACTTACTAGCGATACATTCGGGTAGATCGGATTTCGCCGTTGAGTAGTTTTCTTCGGGAATCTGCTTTGCTACTCGAATGACACTTGCTGTGCCAGTAATCTGTTCTGACTGCTGGCGATTGAGTCTGGATTCGGCCATGTTCGGTTGATATCTAATCAAACGATTGAATCCGTTCTCCTGAGTGTCAGTCATCTCTAGCTTGTAGGATTCTCCGTGAATGCCGCCAATTGAGAAGTAGATGCAGACTGATTTGACGCGTGCGACCTTGCGCTTGCCAACGCAAGCCTGAGCCCTACGCCTAATCCATCGCGCCCATTTATTTCTGGTCCACTCTTGGAAGCTGTTGCCATTCGCGGTGCTGTTGATTGAAGTCGTCGCAACGAACCCGTCGGTGGCTTCGTAGCAGACACTAATGTTTACGTAACTAGCCTCCAGCTCTTTAAAATCGAAGCTAGCCAATTTTTCTGCCGCCGTGTTTTCGTATGGCAGTGCGGAAAAATTTTCATAAACGCACAACATAGTGATCGTAATGGCTGCTATGATTATGATTAGCATTTTTTTCATAAGCCGAGCTCCTCCATTCGTATAAGGTACTTCGAATGCTACAATGCTCTAATTATAGCATGAGCATCATGATTTGTCAATGCCTTATACGTGGGTGATATTCTTTAGTTAATTTCATACTAGAGGCTCGGGTTTATTTTAGGTGCTTGTAATAATTGTCAACCCAATCAAACCTTTTGCCGTTTGCTCGGATGTAATTCAGCGATCCGTAGGTATAATTATTATCGTTTAGGAATTCGATTTTTTCTACCTCGTCTAAGTTGATTTTCCAGACGCAGCCTTGAAGTAAATTACTTTCTTCGGTGATACATCTATCAAAAGATTCTTTAATCATGTTGCAAATTTTAATAAATTCTTTGTCGGTGCGATGTTTGCTATATTTATCATTTCTAGCATAAGCTTTTAATTCTTCTCTGGTAATATGATTATCGTGCAGTATAGTATCAAACTTTTCTTTATCGGTAATATTTTTTGGAATATATAAATTATTTAATATAAACGAATAACGACGATAGTCAGTTATGAAAACATCTTTTTTGTCTTTTTTGAATGTAATTTTAGTTTCAAAGCCGTCGACTGGCTTACCCTTCTTCTTTTTTGGGGAGATGCCATTATAACACCGCACCCAACACCATATTGGGTAGTTGACATGGTCGTTGTTCGGGATTTGCTTATTCATTTTTTCAACTATCCAGTTGTAGGCAAAATTAGTTTTCAAAGTATTAATATATTTTGCGTCACAAATTAAAAATTCATCTTTTAGTAGGACCTTAGTGGCTGCGAGACTTTGATAGGTGACTAGTTTCATACTGTAATTATATATCATGTTTTCCACCATGAATTGTCTATGCATACTATAGTGTTTCTTTTGCGTAATAGACGATATGCGCTGGAATCTAAGCATCAGATGCCGAGACGTAATGGTAAAAGAATATATTATGTGAAGGGTTGGATGTTGCACTGAGTGCGTTTACCGTGCCTCTAAATAAGTGTAAGAGGTCTAAGTTTTCGCTAGCCAAATTCAATAAAACCAAGTCCAATAATACATAGAACTATTGCAGCAACTCTTTTGATAATATCGGATTTAGTAATTGTTTCTTTCTCGACTTTTGGAAATAGTTTTGTGATAAGGAATCCTATTAGCATGACGGCGAATGGTTGTACGCCTTGCGTAGTAAATGACACTAAGGCAACGGATGCCATAGTCTCGGCAAAAGTTGAAATAATACCGCCAAATGAGTTTAGTACTTCATTAATAAGATTTAGGCTTATTACTTTTGGTCCATTAGTTTTTAGCATTTTTGAGAAAGATTTGCGAAATGACTTAAAAAACGCAAAGATAAATATGCCTACGAGGAATAATGTAATATTGGACCATAATACGGTTTGATTAAAATCCTGTCTTTGATTAACGTATCGTTCAATAATATGCCAAATTGCGTACGCTAAAGATGAAAATGTCATTATAACGAGTGTGATTAATTTTTCTTTATTAAAACGTTTGTGAGTTGGTTCATAAGTGATGAATATGGCGGCAAGAGTAATAAGTAGTCCACCAACAAGCTGCAATGGATTGATGTGTTGATTTTGTAATGCGAGCGGTGACAATAATAATGTAAAAACTGGGATTAGCTGAAACATGATTACTACTATTGTTGTATCGTCCCGACCTAGCGCCCTAAACCAAAGGATATTTGCGATTGCAAAAAGAGCTGAATTGAATAGTAATAGAAGAATGTTTGAAAAATCAATGGTTAATTGAAAATTACAAATAAATAAGTAAATGATTGCCATCACGCCGCCAGCGATGATTGTCGAGACTAATAGTAATGCACGGTAATCGGCGTTTTTGACGGCTTTAGAGATAAGATATTTATCCACATGATTGGATGTTGCGAAGAAAATGGCTGCAATTGTAGATAAAATAATAGGTATTATCATTAGTGCTATTATAGCATCTAGCTAGGCAAGTGATTTTATACCACAAAAAAAGAAGTTCGACTATAGTCGAACTTCAAAGGTTTAAAGAAAAGATTTTATTCGTCTCTCGGGCGCAATGCCTTAGAGTTCTACTCAGAAGTAATTATTCTTTGAGACATAAATCCACTATTTTATTGATGTGGTGTTGTGATGCGTCAATTAGCGGCACGGTGATATCGTTTCGACTCAATAAAACATTGAGTCCAGCATCGCAAAGAACTATTGCTTCAGGCTTATGGCCCGTTTCGCTGGAAAGGAATTCGGAACAAAAATCTAAAACGAAATCTCTTGATGCCGGTGTTATTGTATTGTAGCGCAACTCATTAAAGATGATATGATCGAACCCGCTGATCATTTTGGAGGATCCACGAACGTCCACAGCTTCGATCCCATATTTGTCGGAGATGTAGTCCTTCATGTATTGCTCGGTCATAATAGATTCGGTTCCCAGCAATAAGACACGCTTAATGTTGAGCCGTTCACATTCTTCCCCGATGCAGTCTCCGATATGTACTGGTTTCATGAGCAAATAATCACTATCCACAAAATAATTAAACTCCATGCTAGACGCAATCTTATGCATCGTGCCTGGTGTGATTGCGATATAGTCGCACCCACTATACGCGAGCCCCATAGCTTCGAGCTGGATTTTGTCTCCAATTGTCCTCCAGTCGCCCATTTTTATCAGGGGAAGATATTCGCCAATGTTTAAGCATCTTATCATTAAGTCTGGAGACATTTTGCCTTTTGTGCGCACGTCAACCTGTCGGCATATTGCGTCACAATAGCGAAATATAGACTCGTAGCGTCCCATGCAGAATCCGATAATACCAATACGCTTCATTCTTCTCATTATCCTCTCTTTTAAAGATCAAGCCATCGACTACCTTCCATGGAATACTAAGTAATCTCTCGAAAGTCATTTATAATTGTATAATATTTGATGAAAAATGCAATAGTGAAGTTTGCAATAGTATGTTAAATATGATATAGTGCGGAGCGTAGTGAGAGGATGGTATCATTATGGATATTTTCCTCTAGTATTCGACAACGTCGAGATTTAAAAAGGAGGTTTTTCTATGTTGATTTTGGATGGACGCGCGGTACAGCTTAATAAATATCCTGACGGAACTTTGCTTCTGAAGCAGGGTATTCCGACTTTTAGTCGCAATGTGACGATTAGTTGGAAGTATGAAAATGATGGAGAGCTGTTTGCGCTTCTTTGTCTCGTAAGGCAATTGCAGGGGTTTAACTGTAAGGTTAGCCTATACATGCCGTACATTCCCAACGCGCGAATGGATCGCGTTAAAAACGTGGATGATGTATACACGTTAAAATATTTCGCTGAAGCTATAAATTCTATGGGGTTTGATAGTGTGACCGTATTGGATCCTCATTCACATGTGAGTGAAGCGCTGATTGAGCGGATTCGGATTATTCATCCGGATCAATACGTTTGCAAAATCATAGAACAGATTAAGTTTCGCGAGGGCGGTCTGTTGATGTTTTATCCCGACGAGGGTGCCATGAAACGCTATTCGGATATGTTTAAGATGCCGTATGCTTTTGGGGTTAAGACAAGGGATTGGTCGTCAGGTAAGATTTTAGGACTGGAGATTATGGGCGATAAGGAACGTATCAACGGGAGCAATATTCTGATCGTTGATGACATTTGCTCTAAAGGGGGTACATTCTATCATGCGGCAAAAGCCTTGAAGGACTGTGGCGCCAAAGATATCTACCTTTTTGTAACTCATTGCGAAAATACGATTCTCGAAGGAGAGGTGTTGACGAGTGGGTTAATTGAGAGGGTATATACAACTGACAGTATTTGCACCGTTATGCATGACAAGTTGGAGGTGATGAAGTTTTGAGAATCAATGCGTTGCTTTTAAAGGATTTTTATAAGGCAGTTCATTCAGAGATGCTGCCTAAAGGTATCACGAAATCGGTGTCTTATTTTACTCCTCGTAAAAGTAGAATTGAGCGCTGGGACTATGTTGTAAATTTCGGTATTCAGGCGTTCTGTAAGGAGTGGCTGATTGACTACTTTAACGAAAACTTCTTCGGCCTTCCCGAAGAGGTAGTCGTGAATGAGTATCAGAGAGTCATGGACAATACGATGGGCCGCGGGATTTATGATATCGAAAAGGTTCGTAACCTTCATCGGCTCGGCTATCTTCCGGTGGAGATCTTTTCTTTGCCTGAAGGTGTGCTGGTGCCTATGCATTGCCCAATCTTCGGAATTACAAACACGGAAGATCGGTTCGCGTGGTTGCCGCAGGCGTTAGAGTCTTTGATTTCTGCGGAGTTGTGGTATCCGATGATTTGTGCTACGGTTGGGCATACGTATCGTGAGATTGTCAACTATTGGTATGATAAGACTTGCGATGATAATGTTCCGCGCCGTCGCGCACTCGGAGACTTCGATTTTCGTGGAGATCAGGGTGTCGATGCGGCCCTTAAAGCTAGCTCTGCCTGGTGTCTGTCTTTCGTGAATAGTGCTACGGTTCCGGTAATCCCGTATCTTGAAGCGTTTTATAACTGCGACTGCACAAAGGAAGAGGTGGCGTTCGGTGCTGTTTCGACAGAGCATTTTGTGATGTGCTCTAATTTTGCCGTGGATGGCGATGAAATCACCTTCCTTAGGCGTGCATTGACAGAGCTTTATCCGCATACATCTTTCTCTTGCGTCAGTGATTCGTATGACTATTGGAATGTGGTGAAAAATCTGCTTCCTCAGTTGCACGATGAAATTTTGGCGCACGATGGGTGTTTGCTGGTGCGTGGAGACTCTGGTGATTGCGTAGATATTGTCACGCGGACGGTTTTCGAACTTTGGAAACAGTTTGGCGGCACTACTAATTCAAAGGGCTATAAGGTTCTTGACCCTCACGTCAAGGCTCTTTATGGTGATTCTATTACCGTTCAGAGAGCGGAGCAAATTTATCAAATTCTTGAAGAAAATGGTTTTGCGGCTCAGAATGTCTCTCTCGGCGTCGGTTCCTTCTCGATGCATTGCATTGAGGAGAATGGGGTGCTGAAACCGTTTACTCGGGACACTTTCTCTTCGGCAATTAAGGCAACTTATTGCGAAATCGACGGTAAACCGTACCATATCTTCAAGGACCCGAAGACGGATCGTGTTGCTGGTAACAACTTCAAAAAATCTCAAAAAGGTTGTTGCTTAGTTACGAGAACTAAAGATGGTGAATATGAGTTTATTGACGGGTTGGATTGGCTTGATGCTCATCGCGATCCGAGAAACGAGCTGCGGACTATCTTCAAGGATGGAAAGATCGTCGTCGATGACGCGCTTTCGGATATTAGAAACAGATTGAATGAAGGGAGTTTTTAATGAAAAAAGTAATCAAAGTATTTGACTATGAAAAAGCTTTCCTCATTACTCCCGATAATGCCCTGGAGTATGCGGATAAGATAGGTGAATTTCTCAAGCAACGACTTGTCGATTCTGGTATGGACGGATACGTGCTTGGTCTTTCTGGCGGTCTCGATAGCGCGGTTGCCGCTTATCTTTGTAAGAGAGCTGGCATTGAGCTGTATGTTTTAGTAATGCCGTATGGCCAAACTATGAATAATACCGGTTCCGCACTTCGTGCTGCAATGGTTATTTCTGACCTTGGGCTTGAGAATAAAGCAGTTTTGATCGACATTAGGCCCGCCTGTGAGCTGGCTAATCAGCGACGAGAGGAATATTCAAAGATGTTTCCGAGTAACCATCCTCATGCTGCTGCAAATTATCGGCTTGCTTCAGAAAATCGCCGCGCTCGTCAGCGCATGCTTGAGCTGTATGATTTTGGCCAGGTTCATAGGTTATTAGTGCTTGGCACTGGTAACCTTGACGAGTATTGTCTCGGTTATTTCACTAAGCACGGAGATGATTCGTGCGATGTTGAGCCGCTTCAGTTCTGTCTCAAACGAGAGGTGAGGATTCTTGGCAAGGCCTTAGGGGTCCCTGAAGCTATTTTATCCTGCGCTCCTTCTGCGGAGTTGTCTGACGGTCAGACTGACGAGGGTGATCTTGGCTTCAGCTATGATGCTTTTGATGACTGGGTCTTAGGCGGCGCGTCAGGACTATCGGAGACGGACGCTAGAAACATTGTGCGGCGTTATTATGCTACTGAGCATAAACGCGCGCAAGTGCCGGCGTTCAACGGTTGACCTCCTAAATGGCGAAGCCCCGAATCGTTGATTCGGGGCTTTTTGCATCTCTTTTTAGATGTTATGATACAGAAAAAGCAGTGTCAAAAAGGAGGTTTATGACAAAAGAATTTTTTGGAACAGGTGATTCGGCAATTCGCCCAGATAAGCCAATGACGGATAGAAATGTTGTAATTGTTCTAGTGAAACACTCTACGGAGAAAAAGTGTCTATGCGTAAAAAATAGAAAATTTGGTTGGGTTAATTTTGTGATGGGCGGAATTGAGGGCGATGAAACAGTTTTGGAGGCAGCGGAACGGGAAGTTGTAGAAGAAACGGGCTATGATGACTTTGAGTATATAAAAGAGTTGCCAGAGGTCTTTTATGATAATTTCTATGCGGCGCATAAAGACGTGAATCGACATATTACTTGCCATATTGTATATGGTAAGTTGAAAAGCCTAAACCAGATTGAACGAAGTGAAGAAGAAATAGAAATCGCAGACGTTCTATGGGTTAAAAATAGTGAGCTTGCCCAGAAGCTTTCGGTAGATGCACATAAGTATGCGCTTGAGCAAGTACTGAAAGTTGATAATTAAATTGTGATAATGCTTTTTAGTTAAAAAAGGAGCCTGTATGGCTCCTTTTTTGCCGAGAGAGCAATTTAGCGGTTTACCTTTAATATCTAGCGGGCAGCTCGCGGGAGAACGTAGTGACGGCTTGGCTGTAGCGTCCCATTTGGCCAAAACTCCAGAGGTAGTTGTATGGATTCATTTCAAAGATTTCCGCGCGCTTTATAGAGTTTGTGCCATTATCTGCGCCGTATGTGCGATTGAGAATGATTTGTTTGGTGGCAACAGGTGCCCTAAAATGGATTTGTTCGTTGCAAGTTTCGGAGCTGACATTACTGCCGACGACCGCTTTTGTGCCAGTTTTTAAGTCGTTTAATGAGCCATATGCGCATGTGTTTATATGATCGGCAACAATGATAGCATCAATCTGGTTAACGCGCCATGTAATATCGACATTATCGGCGATAATGATAAAGTTTACGATTTCGCCAGTGTTGTGTAACTCGGGGTCATCGTTGGTGTTGCTGTCGTTTTTATAATCACCGACTTTAATATCACTATCAATGATTAGGGTGGCGTTGTGGTCGTCGTTTGTGACTTGAATTACGCGCGTGTAGTTGCGATCGGCGTATGTTATCCCAGTGTCCTCATCAGTATATTCCTGATTATTATTAAAGTTATGCGAGGCCCAAAGTGTTAGTTTGCTTTCGGCGGCGCCGAGGTATGCATCTTTTTCAACATATGTGTGATTTATACCGTTGTCGTCGAATTGGTTGTTAATATAGCTAAGTAGACTTGCGTATTCTTTGCCGTTAATTTTGATTTTGTCGCGTATCTTGAGAGCCTCTTTAGTGGTAGTACCTCTGTAATACTTGCCATCCGTACCTAAACAATAGTCTGTTGCATTCGTTGTTCCTAATATGTAAGCAGTGTTAATACATTTGGCGCTAGTCTTTGTTGGTTCGCTTTGCTTTGGTCCGAAACGGTCATGAATGCGAGAGCTGAAAGAATCGGCGGATTTCTGGTTAATACCTTGTGTGCCAATATTGGCATTTCCGGAGCCTGCATTACAGTCTGAATTGGCAAAAGTCTGAGTGGAGAATACGCAGATATTGTTGCCATGCGTACCTTCCCGAGCAATATCGATGCTATCATTATTATTACGAGCTTCGTTAAGGGTTATGCCGGTATTTTTGGTGGCATAGCCGAAGGTGGCTCCAGAGGCGAAGCCGTGATTCCCGTTAACGTTAACTATGCCATAAACACCATATTCTGACCAGGAACCAAACGGATATTGTGTGCCGTCTTTGGAGAATTGTTTAGTATAGCGTGAGGTTACGAAGCCCTCGCTACCGCCAGCGAAAGCATTGGATGATTCTACGCTCATAATAGGCTTTTTAGCAATAGTATAGCAGGCGGTGCTTTGTTTTGAACTAGTGCCATTTTCATTGAGGGCGACGTTAGTCGATCCTGCGCCAGTTACGCTTGCGGCCATATATTGGTTATGACTGTCGGCTGGAGTAACTTTCACATAAGCGCAGACCTTATCGCCAACAGATAGTGAGTTGTCAATAAATACGCTAAAATGTTCAATTTTGTCGGTCGCGCCGTCTAGCTTACCGTCGGCATTGAAACGATGATTATTTTTGTCTGCATACTCGGGATACGGTAATTGTTTACTTCCGCTAAAGCCGCCTTTTATGAAGTAATATCTAACCTCAACTGAAGTTGGTTTGGAAATTGTAGCGTAGGTATTTATGCTTTCGTCTGTGCCGAAGCTGCTATTCTTCCGTGGTGTAGTATGGATATCTACGTCGAAAGTTGCCTTGTCGCCGAGATAGATAACTTTTTTAGTAGTGTTGGTATAAATGGCTGGCTGAAGATTGTAATTGTAGGGTATGACGACTTTAGCGGTTGCAGTGTACTTATTATCTTTGCTATAAGTGCGACTCGCGCTGTTATTGTTGACTTGCATATCGTTCCAGGTGAGGGTTTGAATAATTGAGCGACCGACATCGTTAAAGAATGTTTCTGTGCGATTATGGCAATCGTTACTTGATGCTTGCCCGCGGACTCGGTAGTACCATTTTTGACTGCTATCATTGGAGCATGAGTAGGTGTATTCATTATAACTGCTTGATGACGTTTCGTTTGATGGCGAGTAGTATTTAAATCTATTATCGTCATCGCTTTTGCCGGACATGAAATGTCCTTCGGTTGCGGTAGAGCTATCCCAGGTCTTGGAGTTTTTATATAGTAGTTGGTCGGCAGTATCCTTTTCTTTGTCTGGCAGCGTATCGCCGAATAGATAACGACTGCTATTGTTGCTGCTTTGATAGCCAGTTGAGACGTAAACGCTTTTGTAGGTAGTATTGTTCAGGTTGGAGTTATTATTTACGGCGTAAGCGCCGCCAGCACATGCTTCTTGTACGAATCGAACTGAATCTCCTGGACGGGCCCAAATTGAGACTTCCGATTTGTAGTTTGTAAAATCTTCTGGTTTAGATGCGGTGTAAGAATACGATGAGGATAATGAGTGATTTATAACGCCGACGCTTCCGAAATTGCGTCCTTTCGAGATACCATACTCGTAGTCGGTACCATTGACGACGCATTTCTTGTTTTGGCGCCATACCTTGATGCACTTTTTAGTCGAGGCGGATGTGTTGCCGTTAATACTAACTATTGAATCATAGGATAATATAGCGCAGATTTCGCGAATTTCGCCTGATTTTAACTGTCCGGAGTAGATGTAATTGTCGGCTTCGGTAACTACCTCAGTTGTTTGGCCATTATTTAGTTCTGCTGTAGAGGTGGAGCCGCTAGCTGGTTTTCGCGTGGAAGAGTCTTGGGTATTATCGACGGTCCGAATAATGTTCCATGATGTTTTTGCGGTTCCGCCAGCCTGGTCGGCGTCTGAGCCGCTACTAGTATTGCGAGTAATATCGCTCGTGAAGCGGATTTTGAAGTTGCCGTTTTCCTCGGTGATTTCAGTACCAGCCGTGTCGGGGTTTGGCGTGAGATAGGCGTTACCGCCATCGGCGATTATTTTTCCATCGACATTGCCCTTGAATTTGGCGACTGGACGCGACAGTTTGACACAGGCTGTGCCTCCTTTGTCTGAGTTTCCTACTTCGTTGAGGCTGCAATTTAGGCTTACATAGTTGATCATAGCATCATTGACGCTTGAGATTTGATAATAGAGAGTTTGATATAATACCTTACTTTCGCCAGGCTTCAGGTTTGTAGTGATTGTCTCGGTATGGGCAACTTGTACTTCCCTCTTTTTGGCGTCATATGTTTTTGGTGCCGATAGTGTTCCTACGCCAGATCCGCTATTTTCGCCTCCAGCTTTTACGTAGTAACTTTCTTGGTCTGCTTCGGGACCTTGTTCATTGCGCTCTATTGAGTGCCTAAAGGTGATATCTTGGCTATTTGCGTTAACGGTGATTGTCCGGCTATTTGGGAAATTCGTACTATCGCTGTAGTCGGTTATTTTATTATTTTTGTTCACTTCATTTCCTTTATAGATAAAAGATCGACCGGCGTACATTGTGCCGGGGACACCATTAATATTGGTGCCGCATCCGCTTCCACGCCACGCAAAGCTAAAGTGTGCTGGATTTACCCGGGCGATAGCATCGGTGTAATTTTGATTGTCGTTGTCGTTTTCGCTTGTTTTGAATTTATGATAGAGAATGAGATTGCCGTCATTATTATCTACCACACCGAGCTTGGAGTTTTTCGAAATATAAACATCATAGAAAGTGTTTTTCGTATAGTTGCTGTTAGTGGGGTCTAGGCTATATTTGTCGTTTATCAACGAAGCATGCTCTGCCCATTCGTGAGTCGCGTTGGACTCGTCGATATAAGCATAATATTGATGTGGGTCGGTTGTTGAATCAAAAACATCACGGATATCTATGTCTCCGAAGAACCAAGCCATTTTTTTATCTGAGCCGATGGTTGTATTTGTGCCTGTTTTTACGAGCTTTATATCGACGCGATACTTTGCACCTACGTAGCCACCGTATACGGCGACTATGGCATTCTGCGTTGCGTCCCAATGTGTATAATTAAAGGCGCTGAGCAGAATCCAGGAAATGTTTTTTTCTGGGTTATAGCAGCTTGTGAGAGTTGGGACGCCATCCTTCTGGTCTCTAGTAACTTTAAACTCCATATTAGACACTTCCATAATAATGTCGTATGTTTGTCTTTCTGTAATGCTAATAGCTGCCTGATTGAAGCGGAGCTTGATTGTGCCAGATACCTTATGGCGATCAACGGAAGAGGATACTCCTTTGCCATTTGGCCCTTTCCATCTAATGGAGGCGCAATTGTTTTTAGTCTCATCATTTAGTGTGCCACGATTAACGAGATAACCATCTACCATTGGTTTTACCTCGAAGTTATTATTTGTTGGCAGTGTGATTGTTACGTAAGGGTTATATGTATGGCCGTTGCTGGTATTCTTATATGCCGTGAAGCCAATTTTTGTCTTATCAATAATAATATCAGTATTTTGCCCCATATCACTGGCGTGCCACTCTGCTGTGTCGGGCATTTTTTTGAAGACTGGGTATCTTGCCGCAAATGTAGGCTTAGCGCAGAGGGCAAAACAAAAAGCAAGTAGGATAGTTATGAGGATAGTTGAAGCTTTATGATTTTTATATAATCTCATCTCTTTTGCTCCTTTTTATAATTGCTTGCTTGTTTTGAGTATATAGCTTTTTATGGCATCATTGATATTGTCGTATTTTTGGTCGTTGCCGTTATATACAAAGTGATAACTGTCTTCGTTACCGTAGATGCTAATTCGGTTGTCGTCAATAATGTCGTTGAAGTAAAAATTATAGACGATGATTTGCTTGTTTGACCGATTGATGCTGAAACGGATAGAATCGAGGCCGCCATCGTCGTGAACGATTAGGCCTTCCGTTTTGTCGAGGTAATATGCGGCAATATCCCCTCCAAATGCGTCAATGATAGTATTGACCTCTTCTTTAGTTTTTTCAGTCCCGGCTAGCTGCGTATATATCTTGAGCATGTCGGTATAGTTATCTTCGATGAGCTTATTCTCCGCTGCCCTTTCGCTTGCTATTATCTGTTGTTCTACAACTTCGTGTATATTGCGATAAATAACAAATGCCGATGGAATGAGAACAGCAAGTATGAGCACGGCCATAACTAAGATACGAAAACGCACAATTTGAGCCCAGATTTTTTTGAGCTGATTATTTCTGGTTTGCTTAGCAGCCTCGCGTTTAGCTGCTCGATTTTCCCTTTTGCGTTTATTAGCGGCAGCCTGGAGGCGTTTGATGAGTTCGTCGTCTTTCTTTTTGGCGGCACGCTCTTTTTCGCGTGCGATGCGTTCGGCGCCTTCGACTTTGACGAATAATTCACTGTCGTCTTTTTGTTTGATATCTTGAGAATTAAAGCTTAGTTTATTCTTTTCGGTTGACGCTTCATTATTAGTTGCCTGTGAAGTACTGGAGTCTGAACTTAATGAGTTGAAAGACTCATCGCTCGAGTTTTCAATATTGGGGGTCTTAGATAGATACCTGACCCTTTTAGAACTTTTTTTCTTTTCCTCCATTTAGCTCGATTATAGCATAAGCCGCATGCAGATTTAATAGTTTTTTATAAAAAATGACTGAAGCGGGTTGATATTTAGTTTGTTAGTACATATGTGTAATATGCCGCAAAAATCATAACCATCATGATGCCTTCTATGCGTGTGAGCTTTTTATTGCTGCGCCCACATAGGAAATACAAAATAGCAGCCGCTAACACAACGAGCGTATCAATAATATTGAAGGCATTAGAGGTAAAGCCGCCAAAGATAAGTGTTGGCAATCCGAGCACAATGCAGATATTGAAAATATTAGTGCCGATAATGTTGCCAATTGCGAGGTCATGTTCACCTTTTCTAGATGCACTAACCGTCATAACGAGTTCAGGCAAAGAAGTACCAATAACTACGATAGTCATAGCGATGATTTTTTGGCTAATGTGCAATTCTTGCGCAAGTGCCACGGCATTGTCGACGGCAAGGTCGCTAGCGAGAGCAATTAAAATTAAAGTAATAATAATATATAAAATTGAACGGCTCAAAGTATACTTTGAATGAAGTCGGCGGCTATTGCGATGTTTTTGGTTTTTGTCAAAATGAACAGTTACGAATAAATAGGCTAAGAATACGGCAAATAAAATAATGAAGATGATGGCGTCGTAATAGGATAATCCATTGGCCGGTCGCCCAAATAGTGTATCGTTGAGTGCGATAAAAAATGCGCCCGTAACAACGGCAAGCAAGGGCAACTCTTTTTTGACGGTCTGCTCTTTTACTTTGATTGGTGCTACGATTGAGGCGATGCCGACTACTAAGAGTATGTTTACAACGCAAGAGCCGATAACGTTAGCGAGTGTCATGTCGTAATTAGATGTAGCCATTGATTTGAATGAAATCGCTAATTCTGGGGCGCAAGTGCCAAATGCTGCAACTGTGAGAGCGATAATCATTTTTGGCACACGTAGGCGGGTTGCGAGTGAACTGGCGGCATCAACGAAAATGTCACTAGCTTTTACTAATGTAACTAGGGCGACTAAAAGTAAAAATATGTATTGAAAAATCATGTTTATTTTTGTTTATGTTATCTCTACATTATCATATATTTTTTAAAAAAGTGTATAATTGAGCTATGAGAGGTATGGGAAAGAAACTTGGGGGTATATTATTGTTGGTTTGTTTGGGGGCGAGTGTTGCGGTTGGTACTTGTTTGCTACTCCTGCAGACGAATCGAAAAGAAAACGGTGAAGTTAGTACAAGTGTTGCTATAGAAGAATCGAAAAAGGAGCCCATACCAGACCCAGTTGCGACTGAGGCCAAAATGAAGATTATGTATGCTGGGACAACTTTCTGGGGGCGTCGCACGAACCAATTAGCGCGTGCTTCTAAGCTAGGTGTGAAATATCCCTTCTCGAAAATTAATACTCTACATCGTGAGAATTATGATGCTTGGATTGGCGGCTTGGAGTGTCCGCTCGTGCAGAAAGAAAATAATGCGCATAATTACGCAGAGGAAAGTTCGATTTTTAAGTTTAATTGCGATCCTGATTATTTGCTAGAAGCAAAGAAATACTTTACGGCATTTTTACTTGGTAATAATCATACGGATAATCAAGGTGGCGGTGTTGGTTTAACCGAAACGCGCAAGCACCTTGATGATGCTGGGATTCAGTATTTTGGTACGCCGAAATATACTTGGGTGGTAGAAAGTGAGTTAGAGCGCGATACGAAAGAGGCGACGAATTGCGGGATTATAGTTTTGCCGCTAAATGTCACCTATGATAATGGTAAAACTAATAAGATTCAGATGCCTTTTGGTTTTTGTAGTGCGCATGGTGTATTTGGAATTCCTGGCCAGGACTATATTGATAATATGAAGACTTACGCTACTTATGTGCCGACAATTGCGATGCCGCATATGGGCGCAGAGTATCAACCGTCGCACGATCAGTTGCGTCAGAATCTTTATCGTCAAATGATAGACGTGGGCGTAGATGCGGTAATTGCTGATCATCCGCATTGGGTGCAAGATGCGGAAGCCTACAAAAATAAGCTAATCGTGTATTCGATGGGCAACTTTATGTTCGATCAGTATGATGGGGTTGAATATTCGCGTTCGGCGGCTATCGAGGCGAATGCGATAGTTAATGTAGATAGTGTTGACTTCGATAAGTGGAATAAGCTAGGCGCTGATTGTTTGAAGGACAAGAAGACTTGTTTTGAGAATGTTAAAAATGCAAAATTACCGAAAGTTTCGATTACATGGAAATATGATTTTCATGCTACAACGTCGGCTGGTGACTGTATTACGCGCCTATCTAGTCAATCTGAGCAAAACTCAGTAGCACAGCGCTTGCGCTGGTCGGCAATTCCGGCTGCAATGAAAGTTGATGATAAGTAGTGTCGTTAACGTGGCCGTGAAGCGGCGCTAGTGTGGGCTTTGTGCTCAATCTCGTCGT
The DNA here is from genome assembly GCA_947303945.1 of uncultured Candidatus Saccharibacteria bacterium. GTDB lineage: Bacteria > Patescibacteriota > Saccharimonadia > Saccharimonadales > Saccharimonadaceae > UBA2834. Next base: position 15,706 of record CAMYZS010000018.1, read on the forward strand.
CGAGCTTTTGAAGTTTGATCTCGGTATGACTTTTGCGCTCGAGTGCTTTTTTAATAAGAAAGTCGGTTAGTTTTGGGTTTTTGGGTAAAATTGGTCCATGGAGATAAGTGCCAATGCAGTTTTTGTAATGACAGCCTTCGGTGCCGTCCTTGCCATTATTGCCGGCGCCGGATGCCACTTCCCCAAATGGTTTGGCGTTTGGCCCAATTGAGGTTAATCCGGAATGATTTTCGTAGCCGACTATTTCGCCGAAGCCGTAGCTATTGATGATTACGTTACCGATCAGGCGCTCTGGGCCGGCGTTGGTGACGATATCTAGAATGTTTGCACCTACGATTTTGGTGCCATCTGCGGTGCGATAATATTTGCCAAATAATTGATAAATACCGCAGATGACCAAGCATGGCGCTCCGTCTTCGACCATGCTCTTGAGTTTTGGACCAATTCTTTGTAAGTCTTCTTCAATCTTGCTCTGCCCCGAATCTTGTCCGCCGCCACCAAAAATAATATCGATATCTTTCGGAATTGCGTCACCTGGCTCATAGTTGATTACTTCGACATTGATATTACGCCATTCGCAACGGCGCTTAATGGCGAGTACGTTGCCGTGGTCACCATATAAATTCATTTCTTTTGGGTAAAGATGGAGGATTTTGATTGTCATAAGATGCTCTTTCCGGAGATTATTTTGCGTATTTCTAACATGGCAGTATAGGTGGCAAAAATACGTTTGTGTTTTTTGCCGTTGGAGGTAAATTCTCGTATTGCTGTTGGTAAATCTTCGATGATATTATCGACTGAAATGTTGTCGTATTTGAGTCGTAGCGCCATGTCGTAGGCGCGAATACCAGATACTACTTTAATTTTTGGGAGCTGCGAGAAATTGACGTTCCATAGCCATGAGACGTCGCGACCATCGGCGATTTTATCATTGATTGCAATCATGTAGTCGCAGTCGTTGTCTGCAAATGAGGCGATACTAAGTTGAAATGCGGATGGATTTTTGACGAGGAGAAGTTCGACTTCTGCGCCGTTAATCGTGAAGCTTTCGCCGCGCCCAAATGCGGACTCGATATTTGCGGTATGGTCGAAAAATTTTTTGATTTTTACGTCTGGCAGGATACAGTGACATAATGCGATTGCGCCTGCAACGTTAAAAGCGTTGTATGCGCCTTTTAATTTTAGATTGACTGTGTAGTTTTTTGTGTCTGCAATATATGTGGCGCGATTGTTTTTGAGGTCTTGGAATATAACTTTTGCGGTTTGGCTGGAACTTTTGGTTTGTTTCTTACTAATTAGATCGTCGTCGGATGGGAACTTTTTAATGAGTTGGTTAGATAGGCCAAAGTATTCGACGTGTTCAGCCTTAATTTTGCTAACGCGTGGGTCTTCGCGATTTAGGATAACGGTTTTTCTAGTAGCGGTGGCGACTTTTTGCAACAATTCGGCCGTGTGGTCAATTTCGCCAAAACGATCAAGCTGGTCGCGTTGTACGTTGAGTAGTAAGGCGTAGTCGATTGGCGCGACTTCGGTAAATTTTACGGCGTGAGCTTCGTCTAGTTCCAATACGGCAATGTCGAAATCGAACTTGCCGTTTAGCTTGATACTTTGTAGAATCGCGGAAATAACGCCTCGCACAAAGTTGCTGCCAGTATTATTAGTGAAAACCTTGAGCCCTTGTTTCTGAAGCAGCTCGCTGACGATCTTGGTAGTAGTGGTCTTGCCATTGGTGCCCGATATGACAACTACTCCGTATGGAAGTTTAGATAGGATTTTCTTCATAAAATTTGGATTAATACGCTCGACGACTAGACCCGGCAAAGCAGAGCCGCCTCCGCCGCGTAAATGGGTGATTTTTTGAACACCTTTTCCAATGAGAATACTTACTTTTTCCATGTGTTGCGTGGGCTCCCGAATAGTTTTCTGAAGTCGATTTTTGGTCCAGCCGCAATGGCGTTTCGGCAAAAGATATAAGTGGCAAGACGGCTGGATAGAATACCAAATATAATAATATCCACTAGACCTAGCAATAATTCCCATGTTGGTAGAGTATTAAAGACGCCGCGCAACATTAACGCAAGTGGAGCGCTTGGCGGAAAATAGGATAGAAAATAGGTGAAAGCTTGCGGTTCGTGATTGGTAAATGAGCTTATAAAGAAGATTGGTAGAATCGTGAGAATAATGATTACTGACATGAACGAGTTGGCGTCTTTGGCGCTCGATGCCATCGTGCCAATTACGACGCAGAGTGAAGTAAAAAGAAAATAGGAGAATAATAGCAATGATGCGTATTCGGCAATGAGAACGCCGTCGAATTTTAGGGTTAGGTTGAATGGGACGGCATTGTAATTGCGTGCGACGAAATATGCAATAATGAGTGGAATAATGAGAACAGCTAATTGAATGATGCCTAGAATCATTAATGAGATTATTTTGCCAACAATTAAATTGACTGGCTTGATGCTGGTGAGGATTAACTCGCTAATGCGATTTTCTTTTTCTTCCACCATGGCGGCAGTCAGACGGTTGCCGAGTACGACGATTAGAATATAGAATAGAGCGAGACCGATGGCGGGAATTGCAATTTGGGATACGGCCTCATTCATATCTACTTCGTGATTATCCTCCGCGCTGTAAGTTGTGGTTTCGAAATTAACGGCGCCAGTAATAATTGCGAAGTTGAGTTCTGATACTTCTGAAAGGGCCGTTGCTGAAAGAAGACTGCGAATTGGATTTGTATAGTCGTCGAGTACGCTGGCCGACTTTGGCTTGATGTAGATTTCAACTTTATGCTCTTTGTCGAAATTCTTGGGAAGATAATAGAAGACATCGAGTTTTTTGTTCTGGACGTCATTGATACCGGATTGTTTGTCAGGGTAATCTTTGAGTTCTTGCTTTTCTTCTTTTGAATTGATGAATGTTTTTATGGCGAGACACTTAGCTTCGTCGTATATGCCAAGTGTCATGTTGGAAGTATCGATGCCGGCTTCGAGGGACTCTCCTGCGTCGTATCCGGCCATCGCGGCAATGAAGATATAGAAGCCCAACATGATTGGAACTAATAGGGCGGCGAGCCAAAAAGATGGTTTTTTGAGGCTACGTACCACTTCGAAACGAATAACTTGCAAAGTTTTAGACATTTTGAGTTCCTTCCTGTTCCCCGTAAATATCGACGAAAATTTGGTCTAATGAACTATTATGGAATTGTCGACGTACGTCTTCGATAGAGCCACTAGCGCGTGCTACGCCGTCTTTGAGCAAAAGAATGTGGTCGCAAAGTTTTTCAACTTCGTCCATGTAGTGTGTAATAAGGATAATAGTGCTACCTTTTCGATGAAGCTCTTCGATGATTTCCATGAGTAATCGGCGATTAACTGGGTCGAAACCTTTGGTGGGCTCGTCGAGGATGAGGACGTCTGGTTCGTTCATGATGGTGATGCCGAGTTGAACTTTTTGCTGCATACCTTGAGATAGTTTTTCGACTTTGGTTTTGGCGAATTTTTCAATTCCAACGCGTTTTAAGTAATTAATTGACCATTCGTGCGGTTTTTCGATACCTTTTAAGCGACCAAAATAAACCATCGTATCGATAACGTTTTCTTTTTTGTATAAACCTCGCTCTTCGGGAAGATAGCCTACTTTGATTGTTCCGTTTGGATCAAACGGCTTGCCGCCTATCGTGAGTTTGCCGTGGTCTGGCCGATAAAGGCCCAGTAATGCTCTAATGGTGGTAGTCTTGCCGCAGCCATTACTGCCGAGTAGACCGAAAGTTTCGCCCTGCTCTACGCTGAAGGATAAGTCTTTGATGACGGTTTTGCCACCAAAGGATATGCTAAATTTCTTTACTTCAATAATATTTTTAGTGGTTGTAGGCATAATTAAGACTATTCTATCATTTTTGTTGTACTTATGCTTTATCTGGATTAAAAAACTTGCGATAGTGAGACTATGAAGAAAGTGGTATTAGGACTAATTGGGGCTTTGATATTATTATCTTTCTCGAATGGGTGCGCTTTTGCGGCGTCGGACTGTCGAGATGTTGAGTTTGTTTTTGTTCGTGGGTCTGGAGCGACGCGTAATAATTCAGATGAATGAAGGCAGTTTAAGTCTGCCATGGCAAAGGTAGCAAAGAGGCGTGGTTATAGTTATAGGACTTCCGATTTGGATTATCCAGCTGTCTCAGTAAGTGCCCCGATTAATGCATTAGGCGCAAAGATTGGTGGTGGAAAAGCGTTTGCGTTTGGCCGTAGCGTTTCGGCTGGCGTATCGAATCTTAAGAATTATTATAAAAATACTGTAAAAAACTGCGCATCGACAAAATGGGTATTTGGTGGTTATTCGCAAGGCGCCTTGGTGGTTTCGCAAAGCGTTAAAAGCTTTAATAGCTCAAAAATAATATACGTTGGGTTATTGGGCGATCCATGAACAAATTTACCCGAAGGAAAAGGTATATTTCCGAAGGCATGTTTCGGCAAGAATCTTTCGAGTTACCGGGTATATGCCCCAAATTGTAGAACGAATACTGGTTCGCTTGGTGTAAAGAATCCGTATGTTACTTCTGGCTTAGAGGGCAAATATGGGCTTTGGTGTAACAGAAATGATTATATTTGCGGAAGTTCGCGTTCACTTTTAAATAATTCTGGCCACACGAAATACGCTGAGAAGAATGAACTGATTTGGATGGCGGATAAAGTCGAAAAACGATTATTGGATAGATATAATTCTACGACGGCGTTAGCTAGCGTTACGAAGGGTGGTGAGGATGATATGGAAGATGTGATAGAGGCGCATTTTACGGCCGACGAATATCGAATTGGTATGGGCGGAGATGTTGTGGTTGATGCGTCGCAGAGTTTTAGTTTTGGGCACGAAATTGTTGAGTATTGGTGAAGCACTAATGGTGGAAGTTTTCAGTCTTCTGGAACCGAGTCGGCAATTACGCGTACACTAAGCTTTCCGTGGGAAGAAACAATAACGGTACGCGTTGTGGACGATGTAGGCAGAACTGCCGAGGCAAGCGTTAAGATACTCACGTTTGAAGGTGAACCCGTAGAAAACGTGATGCTTGCGCCAAAATACGTGACTGCCGAATGTAATAATGATGAAATTGTGATCAATTGGACGGATAAGAAGCATATTTTGGCAAAATATATTCTGATTCGTGTGAACGATGTGGATTTGGATTATGTTCCGGTAGAAAATCTAACAACAATAATTGATAATATCAGTGATATTGGTGCTATCGAATCGATAAAAGTGGCTTGGCTGGATACTAATCTTGAACTAGGCGAATGGGCGGAGGTAGAGCTGAACTGCTCCGAGTTGATTAATACTGAGCCAGTTGAAACTGGCGTAGCGTTGGCAAGTTCAGTCTTATTTGTCGTTGGGTTTTGCTCATTAATTGCAGTTGTCTGCTACAAAAAATATCTGCCGTAGCGATGGCGGCAGATATTCCGATCGAGGAGTTGACGCTTTAGCACTCGATCAACGTCCAGGCTAAGGATGCGCTGTCGAATTCTAGCTGGCAGGACATTTTGCCTGCGACACATTGAAAGATGTGCTTGGCATGATTGCCAACGAATTTGATGTGTTCGCTGAGAGTGTCGGTAACTTCAACCTCACTCTCTCCTCGGCGGCGGAAGTATAAAGGTTGGCATGGTATTTGGCTGTAGTTAAACAGTGCCATAACCTCTACTTTCTCGCCTTTTTGAACGGTTTTGTTAATATTTTGCATAAATTACT